>DASUZQ010000270.1:0-3499 GCA_036376815.1 Methyloceanibacter sp.
AAGGGGAGGAGGAGGCGGCGAAGCATCATGGCTAGCGCTTACGCTTGACGTTGATCCGTTGGCCCGCGGGGGCCGCATTGACCGGGATTGCAACAGGCCTAAAGGCCGGGCCTATAGCCCCTCAGGGCCTCTTAGCATGGGGTCCGCCGGGCCCTCCATGAATTATCGCTCATGTTGAGCCTCCCCCGCTTGGAGCGCGGGGGAGGGTCGAGGTGTCAGACTATTGCGGTTCGCCGTCGGGATAGGCTGGCTGCGGTTGCCTTGCTGTCGAAGGCTCCGAGAAATCTCCCGCCGCAGGAGCGGACTCGGCCGCCGGAGCGGCCTCAGCCGAGACAGGCTCCTCACCCGGCACGACGGCTTGAGGCTGACGGTCCGTCGAGGGTTCGGAAAAAACAGCATCAGGTGCCGGAGCCGGCGCTTCGGCCGGAGCCTCTTCTGCCGGAGCGGCAGGTGCCTCAGCCGGCTTCTCTTCCGCCGCGGGGGCGGCAGGAGCCTCGGCCGGTTTCTCTTCCGCTGCCGGAGCGGGAGGCGCTTCGGCCGGTTTCTCTTCCGCCGCCGGAGCGGCAGGAGCTTCTGCCGGTTTCTCTTCCGCCGCGGGAGCGGGAGGCGCTTCGCTCGGCTTCTCCGCGGCCGCCGGGGCCGGAGCCGCCGCGGGTGCCGCCTCTGGCAAAGGCACCGGGCTATCGGACTTGGTGCGCAGGAAGGCGATGACGTCGGCGCGGGTATGGAGATCGGGAAGACCTGGGAACGCCATCGTCGTGCCCGAGGCAAAGGCCTGCGGGTTTGTCAGCCAGAGGTCGAGATGCTCGAAGGTCCAATCGCCCTCGCTTTGCTTGGCCTTGATAGCGGGCGAATAGTTGAAGCCTTCGAGCGATGCGATCTTGCGTCCGACGACGCCATAAAGATTGGGACCGATCGGGCTCGGGGCTCCCTTGTCGAAGCTGTGACAGACCTTGCACAAAGCGACGCTGGCTTCGCCTTTCTTCGGGTCTGCCTTGGCCAAAGCCGGAAGGATCTCAGCCCCTGGGGCTGCCTCGCCCTTCGCGGCGCCTTCCGCCGGCTTCGCTCCTTCGGCTGCCGGCGCCTCCTTGGCGGCGACGACCTCCGGAAGCGGCGGTGGGTTGCTGGTCTTGGTACGGAGGAACGCAATCACGTCGGCTCTTTGCTGCCCGTCGGGCAGACCTGGGAAGGCCATCGTCGTGCCTGACGCAAAGGCCTGCGGGTTGGTGATCCAGTGGTTGAGGTTCTCGTAGCTCCAAACCTCTCCGGCCTTGGCCTTCAGCGCCGGCGAGTAGTTGAAGCCCTCGACCGAAGCGATCTTGCGCCCGACCACGTCATGAAGATTGGGGCCGATCGGGCTCGGGGCGCCGGCCTCGAAGGCGTGGCACGCCTTGCAGATCGCACCGGTTGTCTCGCCCTTGGCCGCGTCGGCCTTGGCGAGCAACGCCGGAAGGTCGCTTCCGGCGGCAGCCGGCGCAGGCTTCTCCCCGGCCTTCTCGCCTTGCTTGGTGGCAACCTCAAAACCCGGCTTCTCAGGCTCGTGCTCCTCAAAGGCGATGTTGATGAGCGTTTTTGTGCCGAAAATGAGCAGCAGAGCGCCGAGCACGGCCATGGCGATCTGGTTCAGGCGGTAATGCTTCATGGTCGATCTTCCCCCCGGATGCAGAGGCTACTTTTCGAAGTTCTTGCTACGGAAAGTGAGAATATTCAGCGTAGGCGGCTGTTGTAGCTGAGGCATTTAGCCCTGCCAAGATGCCGCGAGACCACAATCTCCGTGTTATCTGACGGAAAATGGCCCCCCAATCGTCGAGCACCTCAACCTTTCATGGTGCTGGGAATAGCCTCATCTATTCCGGAACGTAGATTCCTTTGGCACGGCAGTACTCCCGGACAGGGGGCTGCTCTTCCTCGCTTTGGGCAACCCGGATAGGCAGAAACTCCATCGAACCCCCTTGTGGCGTGGCAAACATCCCAACGAAACTCTTTCCATTGACGTACCCGCAGACGATCAATTCATCCTCGGAACTCATGCCCGCTCTGTAGCTGCGGCCAAAGGTGGCGGACGCCGGGTCGGTCAGACTTTCGGCAATGCCTTTTTTGACAAGCTTAATTTGTGCGGAGGACAAAGGAAGCGGAGCGAGCGGTCCCTTGAACGTCAAACTTGGAGCATCATCGCCATACTCACGTTCTGCGGCAAACGCAGGCGTGACGATCACCATGAGTCCCGTGGCCATGATTATGGTTCTCAACATGATCGCCCTCCCCGGCGCATCAGCATGCGCTCTATTCGTTGCATTTGGACCTGCCAAGATGTCGCGAGACCGCAATCTCCGTGTTATCTGACGAAGAATGGCCCCCAATCTGATCGTCATCCCGGCGAGGCTAAAGGCGACAAGGCTGCCGGGCAAGCCGCTCTCCGACATCGCCGGCGAGCCCATGATCGTCCATGTCTGGCGCCGCGCCGTGGAGGCCGAATGCGGGCCGGTGATGGTGGTCGCCGACGACGAGGCCATCTGCGAGGCGGTGCGGCTCGCCGGCGGCGAAGCCTTGATGACGCGCCCCGATCACGTGAGCGGCTCTGACCGCATTTTCGAGGCTGTCTCGAGGATCGATCCTGAGGGGGAGATCGAGACCATCGTCAATCTGCAGGGGGACCTGCCGACGCTCGACCCGCTTCTCGTGCGCGCCTGCCTTGGCGCGCTCGGTGACGGCGCGGCCGATATCGGCACCATCGCCGCCGAGATCACGCGGGACGAGGAGCGCACCGACCCGAACGTGGTGAAGGTCGTCGGCTCGCAGCTCGGTCCGCGGGCCTTGCGCGCGCTTTACTTCACCAGGGCCACGGCGCCTTACGGCGACGGGCCGCTTTACCATCACATCGGCATCTATGCTTATCGGCGCCCGGCGCTCGCTCGTTTCGTGTCCTTGCCGCCATCCCCGCTCGAGACCCGCGAGAAGCTCGAGCAGCTTCGCGCGCTCGAAGCCGGGATGCGCATCCACGTCGCCCTCGTTGACACCGTACCGCTCGGTGTCGATACTCCCGCCGACCTCGCCCGGGCGCGTCAGCTGCTCGCCAAGTAAGCTGCTGCGTCCAATCTCTTTTTAGCCCTCTCCCGACGAACCCATGGCCACATCGCGCTCGCAGAAAATCGCCTATCAGGGCGAGCCAGGCGCCAACTCGCACCTTGCCTGCCGCGACGCTTTTCCGAAGATGGAGCCGCTTGCCTGCCCCACCTTCGAGGACGCACTTGCCGCGGTGAAAGGCGGCGAGGCACGGCTCGCGATGATCCCGATCGAGAACTCGGTCGCAGGCCGGGTCGCCGACATCCATCATCTCTTGCCGGATTCGGGGCTGTTCATCGTCGGTGAGCATTTCGAGCGCATTCGCCATCAGCTGCTCACGCTGCCCGGGGTCAAGCTCGGCGATCTCAGAACCGTGCACAGCCACACCATGGCGCTCGGCCAATGCCGTAACGCAATTCGCGCTCTGAAGCTCACC
>DASUZQ010000271.1:0-4412 GCA_036376815.1 Methyloceanibacter sp.
GACCGCGCTGTTGCACAGCCTGAAGCACTACAAGGTGCTGCATGAGAGCAATGTGATTCTCACCATTATCACCGAGAGCGTGCCGAGGGTCGCCGCCAAGGACCGCGTCGAGATCGAGTCGGTCGGCGAGAGTTTCATGCGTGTCGTCCTGCATTTCGGCTTCATGGAGACGCCCAATATTCCCAAGGCGCTCGCCATCGCGCGGAAGCTCGGCTGGACGTTCGACATCATGTCCACGTCATTCTTCCTGTCGCGCCGCGCGGTGCGGCCTGATCCACGATCAGGCATGCCGGCATGGCAGGACAAGCTGTTCATCTTTCTTGCGCAAAACGCCGACGACGCGTCGAGCTATTTCCAGCTGCCGACCGACCGTGTGGTCGAGATCGGCACGCAAGTCACCGTGTAGTGAGCGTCGCGGCCACGGCGTCAACGGCAGAGGCAGCATCTGGGAACCACTGCCAATCGGACATGAAGCGCTGTAGCCACGTCATCTGCCGCTTGGCGTAGCGGCGGCTCTCCGTCTTGGCTTTCGCCACCGCGTCTTCGCGGCTGACGGCTCCGGAAAGATACGCCGCCAATTCGCGCACGCCGTGCGCCCGCATGGCGGGAAGTCCGGGATCGAGCCCAAGATCGAGGAGCTCGCGCACTTCTTCGATCGCGCCATTCTCAATCATGCAATCGAACCGGGCGTCGATCGCTGCGTAAAGCGGCTCCCGCTCTGCCGCGACGACGAGCGGCAGGGCGTCGCCGGCTCCGAGCAGCGGGGCCGCGCTTCCTCCTTGCCACTCGGCCAACGAAACGCCTGTGGCATCGATCACCTCGAGCGCGCGAACGATGCGTTGCGGATCGGCGGCCTTGAGCCTCGCCGCCATGGCAGGATCGCGCGCGGCAAGCGCTTGGTGCAGGGCCTCGCGGCTAAGCTTGGCGGCTTGCTCACGCCAATAGGCCCGCAGCTCGGCGGGAATGTCGGGAACCGGCGCGAGCCCCTCGGTCAGAGCCTTGAAATAGAGCCCGGTGCCGCCGACCAGGATCGGCAGCCTCCCCTCCCCCCGCGCTTCCGCCAAGACGCCGGCGGCTTCATCGAGCCAGCGTCCGACGGAACAAGCTTCGGCGGCGGAGATAGTGCCATAGAGGCGATGGGGGGCGCGGGCCTCTTCGGCTCGGCTCGGCCGCGCCGTGAGCACGCGAAGCTCGCGGTAGACTTGCATAGAATCGGCATTGATGACGGTGCCGCCGAGACGGCAGGCAAGCTCGAGGGCGACACCGGATTTGCCGCTCGCCGTGGGGCCTGCGATCAGGACGGCCTTAACCGGCACGGGAGGAGCCTGTCGTGTCAGGCGACGGGCACGGCCACGAAGCGGAGCCCACCCTTGGCATCGGAAATCAGCAACAGCACCGACTTTCGGCCCGACTTCCGCACCGCCGCGACCCTGGCCGCGACTTCCCCAGGATCGTTCACCCGTTCCTGGGTGACCTCGACGATGACATCGCCCGGCTTCACGTCCTTCTGCGCCGCCGGGCTGTTCGCGTCGACTTTGGTGATCACCACGCCTTCGACGGTCTTGCCGATATGGAATTGGTTGCGCAGCTCTTCGGTAAGCGGGGCGATCGAGAGGCCGAGCAACTCTTCTTGATCGGGTTCCTCCTCCGGCTCGTCGGCATCCGGGCTTGGCTCGGCCTCGACTTCGGCCTTCTCGGCCTCCTCTGGAAGCCTGCCCACCGTCACGGTCAAATGGAGCACCTCGCCGGCACGCTGGACCTCGATGTCGACGGGTTTGCCGATGGGCGTTGAAGCGACCGCCTTCGGCAGGCTGCGCATGGTCTCGACCGGCTGGCCGTCAAATTTGAGGATGATGTCGCTCGGCTTCAGTCCGGCAACGTCGGCTGGGCCCCCCGGTGCGACGCTGGCAACGAGCGCTCCCACCGGCTCCTGCAATCCCATGCTTGCGGCAATTTCGCCGGTCACGTTCTGCACATGCACGCCGAGCCAACCCCGGCGGGTTTCGCCGTATTCCTTCAACTGATCGACGACCTGCACCGCGCTGTTCGACGGCACGGCGAAGCCGATGCCGATCGAGCCCCCGGTCGGCGAGATGATGGCGGTGTTCACGCCGATGACCTCTCCGTCCATGTTGAACAGCGGGCCGCCGGAATTGCCGCGGTTGATGGCGGCGTCGGTCTGGAGGAAATCGTCGTAGGGGCCTGAGTTGATGTCACGCTTGGTGGCCGAGATGATGCCTACGGTGACGGTACCGCCGAGGCCGAAGGGGTTGCCGATGGCCATGACCCAATCGCCCACCCGCATCTTGGCGGAGTCGCCGAACTTCGCGGCCTTAAGCGGCTGTTTAGGCTCGACCTTGAGCAGCGCGAGGTCGGTCTTCGGATCGTGACCGAGGATCTTGGTCACCTTCAGTTTGGAGCCGTCGGTGAAATTGACGATGATCTCATCGGCGCCTTCGATGACGTGATTGTTGGTCACGATCAGCCCTGAGGGGTCGACGACAAAGCCCGAGCCGAGCGAGCTCACCTTGCGAGGAAGTCCCTCCTTGTCCTGCTCGTCGAAGAAGTCGTTGAAGAACTCCTCGAAGGGTGAGCCTTTCGGTCCGGGGCCCGGCGGTTCGTTCTTCTCGGCGCTGCCCTTGAGCGTCTGGGTGGTGGAGATGTTGACCACGGTGTCCTGGAGGCCTTCGGCGACGCCGGCCACCGATTCAGGTCCACGCGCCAAGCTCGCGGTGGCGAGGAGCGGCAGGGCGGCAAAGAGGAGCGCGAGCGCGGCTGCCTTCAGGCCGGAGGGCATGAATGCCCACCTCTCTGCCGAAGCGCCGCGTGTCCACCCGCTCATCTCAGCTGCTCCCAATCATTTAAGTGTAGGGCTTATGGTAGCGCAAATCGTCGAGGCTTGGCAGGAGAGTCGCGCGCGCCGAGGCATAGCCTAGCCGCGTACGAGCCAGACGACGGCCACGCCAAGTGCAACGGCCACAGCGCCCGCCATGCGCAGAGACGATTCCGACGCGCCGGCGGTGACCGCCAACAGCTTTCGTCCGACCCCGGGAAAGAGCGACCACAACAGCCCTTCGATCACGAGAACGAGGCCGATGGCAACGACAAGATCGCTCATGATGCCGGAAGCGGCGGCCTATTGCGGCGGCGGAGTCGGTGCGCTCGGCTCCCCCGAGGCCGCGGCGCGCGGCTCTGGCTCTGCCGGCGGTGGCGTCGCCGCCTCAGGTGCTGGCTTGGTGCCGGTCGGCGACGTGGGATGCTCGCCGGCCTTGGCGGGAGGCGGCGTTTGGCCAGACGCATCGTTGAAATATTTGAAGAATTCTGAGTCTGGGCTCAACAGGAACCGCGTGTCACCGGCTTGCAGACCCTTTTCATAGGCCTGCATGGATCGATAGAAACCGAAGAACTCGGGATCCTGGTTGAAGGCCTCCGCGTAGATGCGGTTCCTCTGGGCGTCGCCGTCGCCTCTGATGCGCTCGGATTCGCCGGTGGCATCGGCCTTGATCACGGTGACCTGGCGGTCGGCCGTAGCACGGATGCGGCGCGCGGCCCCCTCGCCTTCGGCGCGGAACTCCGCCGCTTGTCTCTGCCGTTCGGTCTGCATGCGCCGGTAGATCGCCTGCATGTTGGCTTCAGGCAGGTCGACACGCTTGATGCGGACGTCCACGATCTGAACTCCGAACCCGCTCGCTTCCTGATTGACCTGGCTCAGAATGGTGCGCATCAGATCCTCGCGCTTGTCACGCACCACCGTCTGGAAGCTCGCGCTGCCGAGCACGCGCCTGAGCGAGGCTTCAAGAATGGCGCCAATGCGCGAATTGGCGATGGTCTCGTCCCGCACGCTTTGGAAAAACATCAGCGGGTCGGTGATCCGGTAGCGCGCAAAGGCATCCACGACGAGCCGCTTCTGATCGGAGGCAATCACTTCCTGCGAGGCAGTATCGATGTCGAGAATGCGCTTGTCGAAATATTCGACGTTCTGGATGAAGGGGACTTTGTAGTGCAGCCCTGGGTCCTTGATCTCGCGCTTCGGCTTGCCGAATTCGAGCACGATCGCCTGCTGGGTCTGGTCGACCGTGAACAGCGTCAGATAGGCCACGACCGCGGCGATGCCGAGGATGATGAGGGCGGTGGTGAGAGCGGTTCTGTTCATTGCTGGCTGTCCTCGGCCGGGGCCTGGGCCGGAGCCTTCTTGTTGAATTCCGACAACGGCAAGTAAGGCACCACGCCGGACCCCGCCTTCTCGTCCACGATCACCTTGTCGGTGTCGGCGAGCACGCGCTCCATGGTCTCCAGGAACATGCGCTGGCGGGTCACGTCGGGCGCGAGCTTGTATTGCTGATAGATCTTGATGAAGCGGTCGGCCTCACCCTTGGATTCGGCCACCACCTTGTCGCGATAGCCTTGCGCCG
>DASUZQ010000272.1:0-2094 GCA_036376815.1 Methyloceanibacter sp.
CGGCCGCCATGTGGTCCGCGCCCTGGCCCAGACCGGGGCCAGGATGCGGATCGCCGTGCGCAGGCCAGAGCTTGCAGGCTTTCTCCAGCCGCTTGGAGGGGTCGGCCAGATCATCCCGGCCCAGGCCAATGTGCGCTTTCCTCACTCGCTGCTTGCCCCGGCGAAGGGCGCCGATGCCGTGATCAATCTCGTCGGCATTCTTAGCCCAAGCGGAAAGCAGACCTTCAAGGCCGTGCAGGATGAGGGTGCGCGCCACGTTGCCGAGGCGGCGCGCACCGCCGGAGCAAGCGCGTTCGTGCACATGTCGGCGATCGGCGCCGATACCGACTCGCCATCGGTCTACGCCCGCAGCAAAGCCGCCGGCGAGGCAGCGGCAAAAGAGGTGTTCCCCGAGGCTGTGATCTTGCGGCCGTCGGTGGTGTTCGGGCCTGAGGACGATTTCTTCAACCGCTTCGCCGCCCTTGCCCGGCTGTCACCGGCGCTGCCCCTAATCGGCGGCGGCACGACGAAGTTTCAGCCGGTGTTCTGCGGCGACGTGGCCAAGGCGGTGATGGTAAGCCTCACCGGCAACGCGAAAGCAGGCGCCGTGTACGAGCTCGGCGGGCCGGAGATCTTTGACCTGAAGGAAGTGATGCGGCGCGTGCTCGCCTACACCATGCGCAAGCGATGGCTCGTCCCGCTACCCTTCTTCCTCGCCAAGCTGCAAGGCGCGGTGCTGCAGCTTCTGCCGAACCCGCCGCTCACCCTCGATCAGGTACGCCTCCTGGAGCGCGACAATGTGGTGAGCGACGCCGCCAAGCGTGACTGCCGCACGCTCAAGGGCCTCGGCATCGTTGAGCCCGTCGCGGTCGAGGCTGTGGTCCCAGATTATCTCGAGCAGTACCGCCCCAAGGGCCAGTTCTCAGACTACCAACCCTGAGTCACGCCGCTCTATTGCGGGGCCGGGGCCGCTTGCACGCTCGCCGCTTGGCCGGGGCCGCAATTTCCTTCCGGCGCCGGCGACAAATGCGCGCCATAGCCGTAGACGAGCACGAGCAGGAAGCCGCCGAGCGCCATGCGGTAAAGAACGAAGGGCAGGAAGCTGATCCGCCGAAGCAAGTTCATCAAGAAGGCAATCGCCAAGATTCCGGCGACAAACGTGAACGCCGCAACCAGCAACTCGTCGGTGGTGATGTGACATCCGCTCTTCACCGCGTCGCCGAGGGTGAGCACGATCGCGGCAGCGGTGGCCGGGATGCCGAGAAGAAACGAAAAGCGCGCCGCATCGGGGCGGGTGAAATTCAGAAAGCGCGCGGCAGTCATGGTGACGCCGGAGCGGCTCGTCCCAGGAATAAGGGCGAGCGCTTGCGCGCATCCGATCACCAGAGCGCTTTTCAGCGTCACGTCGTTGATGGTTTTCACCTGCTTGCCGTACATGTCGGCGACCAGCATCAGCACCCCGTAAAACACGGTATTCCAGGCCACGACCGTGATGTTTCGTTCAAGGTCGGGGACGTTCAGCTTCTTGAGCGTGAAGCCGAAGAGGACGGCCGGGATGGTCCCGGCGAGAATGTAGAGGGCGAGGCGGCCCTGGTCGGTGATCTTGCCGCGGAAGAGGTTGAGCGTTCCCAAGATGAGGTGCCAGACGTCGCGCCAGAAATAGATGAGCACGGCGAGAAGCGTGCCGAGATGCGACATGACGTCGGTGAACTGGCCCTGGTCGGGCCAACCGGTCAGGAACGGGATGAGAATGAGGTGGCCGGAGGAGGAAATAGGCAGGAATTCCGTGATCCCCTGAACCACGGCAAGCACGATGATCTGTTCTATCGGCATTGATTCCCTCGGCCCCCGAGATGGCCGCTTGTTCGGCGCGCGGGCAGGTTCTATACCGAGGCGCAACTCCGCGCGATTCTTTTCGCGGAGCTAAGGCCGCCGAATGGGTCTATGGCGACGCTCCTGCATTATCCCCTCTGCCCCTTTTCCCGCTCGATTCGCCTTGCGCTCGCCGAGTGCGGCGTCGAAGTGACGCTCACCGAGGAGCGGCCTTGGGAGTGGCGTCCGGCCTTCCTCGAGCTGAACCCGGCCGGGGCGCTCCCTGTGCTGATCACCGATTCC
>DASUZQ010000273.1:0-9403 GCA_036376815.1 Methyloceanibacter sp.
AGGGATGGATAACGTTGATCTCGGCCTTCTCCAGCCGCTCGAGCAACTGATCTTCGCGATAATCGTTGAGAAGGAAGCCCACGGATCCTCGGTTCATCCCATAGATCGGGATGCGGTTGTTCAGGTAGCGATGCATGGTCTGGAGCATCTGCCCGTCGCCACCGAGCGCCACGATGACATCGGCCTGTTCGGGCGACGCCTCGCCATAGCGGGCGACAAGCTCGCTGCGGGCCTGTTCGGCCTCATTCATCTCGCTGGCGACGAAGGCGATGGTCTTGAAGCGGGGCATAATGGCGTCGATTGACTAGGACCGGACCAGAGCGGGCACTATAAAGGCCAGGGCTTTCCTTTATTGCAAGCCCGACGCTGACCTTGGGCGCATGGTGAATCGATGACCAAGGACGATTCTCCGGTTCTGGTTTACACGACATTTGCAAGCCTCGACGATGCCAAGAGGGTCGGAGACGCTCTCGTTGCCGCGCGGCTTGCGGCTTGTGTCAACATCTTCCCGGGCATGATCTCGATCTATGAGTGGAAGGGCACGCGCGAGCTCGCCGACGAGGTCGCCATGATCATCAAGACGCGAGCGTCGCTTGCCGACGCTGTGCTGGCCGAGACCAAGCGCCTCCACCCTTACGAGCTGCCGGCGCTCCTCGTGCTGCCGACGGAAGGGGGCAGCGATGAATATTGCGGCTGGATCCAGAGCCAGACCGGACGCGCTCCATGAGCGAGCGCCGCTTCGTGCTCGCCATCGACCAGGGCACGACAAGCACCCGCGCCATCGCCTTCGATGAAGAGGCCCGCGTTTGCGCCGCAGCACAGGTGCCTCTCACCCAGATCTATCCCGCGCCCGGCGAGGTCGAGCACGATCCGGAGGAGATCTGGCAATCGGTGCTCACGGCGGCGCGCGCCGTGCTCAAGGAGGTCGGCGCACAATCGATCGAGGCGATCGGCATCACCAATCAGCGCGAAACGACGTTGGTGTGGGACCGCGCTACGGCCAAGCCGCTCGCCAACGCCATCGTTTGGCAGGACCGGCGCACCGCCATGCAGTGCGATCAACTTAAAGCGGAGGGCTGGGACGCCCATGTCGCGGAAACCACGGGCCTCGTCATCGATCCCTATTTCTCGGCGACGAAGCTCGCCTGGCTGCTTGCCAACGTCCCCGGCCTCGCCGAGCGGGCGCGAGCGGGCGAAATCTGCTTCGGCACGGTCGACAGCTTTCTCCTGTTCAAGCTGACCGGCGGCAAGACGCACGCGATCGAAGCGAGCAACGCCGCCCGCACCATGCTCTACGACATCAGGTCTGGGCGCTGGAACGAGCGGCTGCTCGACCGCCTCGGCATCCCTCGCGCGATCCTTCCCGAGATCCGCGACAGCCAGGACGATTTCGGCGCGACGGAGAGCGAGCATTTCGGCGTGGCCATCCCGATCAGGGGCGTCGCCGGCGACCAGCAGGCCGCGGCCTATGGTCAGGCGTGTTTTGCGCCGGGCATGTTGAAAGCGACGTATGGCACCGGTTGCTTTCTGCTCGCCAATACGGGTGAGGCCAAGGTGGCTTCGACCGCGCGTACGCTCGCGACCGTCTTTTATCAGATCGAAGGTCGACGCACGTTCGCCTTGGAGGGATCGATCTTCATGGCCGGGGCCACGGTGCAATGGCTGCGCGACAGTCTCGGCTTGATCGCCGACGCTGCGGAGAGCGAAGCTCTCGCTCACCGCGCCGATCCCAAATCTCGCGTCTATCTCGTCCCGGCCTTTCAGGGGCTTGGCGCGCCGCATTGGGACGCAGAGGCACGCGCTGCGATCCTTGGTCTGACCCGAGCCGCTTCTGCCGCCGACATCGTGGCGGCGGGCCTCGAAGCCGTCGCCTTCCAGACCCGCGACCTGCTCCTCGCCATGCGCGCGGACATGGCGCAAAACGGCATCCCGGCTTCCGAGAGCTTGCGCGTCGATGGCGGCATGACCGCCAACAGCTGGTTTCTGCAACGCCTCGCCGACATCTTGGGCGAACGGATCGAGGTCGCGCGGCATCCGGAAACGACGGCGCTCGGTGCTGCTTTCCTCGCTGGTCAAGCGAGCGGCTTCTACGGCAGCCAGGAAGAGCTGCAGCGCGCCTGGGTGCCGTCGCGCGCCTTTGATCCCGCCATGGGAGTCGACGAAAGGGAGGCGCGCTATACCGGCTGGCTCGAGGCGCTGACGAAGGTCAGGTCGAAGGCCTGAGCCCCTTCCGTTAAGGCTGGACTCAAAAGCCTGGCATGGTTGCCTGTCAGCTTTTCGCCGCCTTTATCGAATCGTCACATGATCGTCATAAGTGTATCCTCAAAAGCTCGTACCAGGGAGCATGGGGACGGCATAGATGGCAATCGCATCAATCGACTTCCAAATGTTGGCCAATGCGGGATTTCCACCGGCGCGCTATGCCGCCGGCGATGTGATCTTTGCCGAAGGCGATAGAGGCGACGCCATGTACGTCATCCGCAACGGCGAAGTCACCGTCGAGCACGGCGGCCGCGTCATAGAAACCCTGGGCGGCGGCGGCATCTTCGGCGAGATGGCCTTGATCGATGGATCGGTGCGAAGCGCCACGGTCCGCGCCAAGACCGACTGCGAGGTGGCCCCGATCAACGAGAAGACGTTCCTTTTCCTCGTCCACGAGACGCCGTTCTTCGCGATTGCCGTGATGCGCGCGCTTGCCGGGCGGCTGCGGCACATGAACGAGCCCTAGCCGCTTCTCGCGGTCGCGCACGCGCCATTTTTGGCCTTTTAATTGCTGCGCCCCCCGGCCATGATCGGCCGGAGCCTCAACCCGTGAACATTCCGAACGCTGCAATTGGAATCGCTCGCTAATCTGGCGCTGCGGCGCCCGCGCAACATGGATTTGCCGACCCTTGGGCGCGACGCTTTGGCGGGCGTCATCTCGGCGATCGTGCAGATTGCGTATTGCATCTCCTTCAGCGCGCTGATCTTTCAGGGCGCGATCGCCTCAGGCTTCTCGCTTGGCCTTGCCGCGCTCATCATGGGTACCGTGGTGACCGGCCTCATCGTGGCGCTGACCTCGACGCTGTCGCCTGCGGATGCCGGGCCTGATACGCCGGCTGTCGCCGTCATGAGCGTGCTCGCAGGTTCCATCGCCGCGGCGCTAGCGGCCAAGGGTGCAAGCACACAAGCCATCATCCTCAACGTGCTGGTCGGCATTTCGGTGAGTACGCTGTTCACCGGCTTTCTGCTGTTCGGACTGGGCGCGCTGAAACTAGGCCAATGGCTTCGCTTCATCCCTTACCCGGTCATCGCCGGATTTCTTGCAGCCTCCGGCTGGCTGCTGATCACCGGAGGCGTCGAGGTGGTGACTCAGTCCAACCTCACGCTCGCGCCGGCAAGCTGGGCGTTGCTCTATTCGTCCACCTATGGGCCGCAAATCCTTGTCGGCCTCGTGTTCGCCGTGGCGATCGTCTTTTTGCGGCGACTGGTGCCTGCCTATCTCGCGCTGCCGGTCGCGTTCGTCGGTTTCCTCGTGATCGTGAACATTGTCCTGTTCGGCTTCATCCATGACGAGGCGGTGCGCAACGCCTGGTTCCTGCCGAGCATCGGCAAGCTCACCCTGTGGTGGCCGATCTCGGCGGTGATGCAGCACGAGGTGGATTGGGGCGTGCTCGCCGCGAGCAGCGCCGAAATTGGCGCGGTGTGCGGCATCACCGCCATCTCCATGCTGCTCGACGTGTCGAGCCTGGAAGTGGCGCGGCAAAAGTCGGCAGACCTCGACAGGGAATTCCGCACCAACGGCTTTGCCAACATCATCGCCGCGGTGTTGGGCGGAGCCGGCGGCAATCTTTCGCTCAACGGCGCCATCCTGCTCGAGGAGTCAGGAGCAGCAGGGCGGCTTGCGGGCGTGTTCGTGGCGTTGGTATGCGCCGTAGTGCTGTTCGCCGGCGCCGATGTCGGCAGCATGGTGCCGAAGGCGATCCTGATGGGGATGCTCGCCTATCTCGGCGTGACCATCCTCGCCGAGACGTTGCACTCGCCGGCGCAAAGCTCGTGGGCCGATTGGATCCTGGCCGGCGCCATCATGCTGGTGATCGTCAATTTCGGCTACCTCATGGGCGTGGTGCTCGGCGTGATCGGCGCCTGCCTCATGTTCGCGCTGAGCTATAGCCGCATCGGCGTGGTCCGCCGCCACCTCACCCGCGGCGAATTCTCCAGCAATGTGGAGCGTGCACCGGAGCAGTCGCGCATCCTGCGGGAAGAAGGCGAGCGGCTGCATGTGTTCTGGCTTTCCGGATTCATCTTCTTCGGCTCATCCAATGGATTGTTCGAACGGATCAGGCGGGCGATCGACGCTCAGGTCGAGAAACCTATCGGCTATGTCGTGCTCGATTTCGGCGCGGTGCCGGGGCTCGACACTTCGGCGGTGTTGAGCCTCATCAAGCTCCGCAATTATTGCAATGAGCATAGCGTCACTCTCGTGTTCTCCGGCCTCAGTGAGGTGATGCGCGGAAGCTTCCAGAAGGCGGGCTTCTTCGCCGGTGGGCAACCGCACCAGGTCTTTGCCACCCGCAACGAGGCGGTCGAGTGGTGCGAGGACGTGCTCCTCATGTATCACGAGGTCGGCGAAGCCTCGGCACACAGCTTCGAGAGCTGGCTCACCAAGGAATTCGGCGGCGCCGCCGACATGTCCCGCATCGCGCCTTACCTCGAGCGCCATGAGCTGAAAGTTGGCGAGGCGTTGTTCCGGCAAGGCGAGCCACCCGACTCCGTCGAGCTCCTCGCTTCAGGCTGCGTCGCCATCACCATCGAGGACCAGCAGGGCCGCCCGATCAGGCTTCGCCGTATGATGGGCTACACGATCGTCGGCGAGATGGGCTTCTACCGGCAGGTTCCCCGCACCGCGACGGTGATCGCCGAGGAGCCGAGCGTCGTCTACCGGCTGACGCGAGAGTCCTTCGACAGGATGCAGGCGCAGGACCCCACCGCGGCTTCAGTGTTCCACAAGCTGATCATCCGCCTGCTCTCCGACCGGCTCGAATTCGCCAATCGTGAGATCTCGGCGCTGCTCTGAAACGATTCCGCCCGGTTCACACGGCGTAAACGATGAGCACGCCGACGATCACGAGATAAGTGAGGCCGTGCAGGAGCTGATCGGTGCCGAGCGCGTACCAGAAGCCCCGGTCCTTCGCGGTCCAACCGTTGCGGTGGGTCACCTGCTCCTTCAGCCAGTCGATGTGGTAGTGGAGCAGGAACTCGCTGATGGCGATGATGAACGCGAGCAGGAGAGAAGCAGGCCCGATCACAAGATACACGAGCGGCGTCAGCGCGACGTGGATGGCGCTGTGCTCAATGCCGCCGGGATGTCCGTAGGTTCCCTTGTTCAAATATTGATAGGCGCTCTGCAGGTAGAAATCGGCGACCGCATGCTTGCACATGAGGACCGCGACCGCGGCAAGAGCGATCAGGACGGGCTGGGGCATGGGCTATTTGCTGAGGGCTTCCGTGCTGCCGTCCCAATCGGGCGCGGGAGGGTTTTGCCTAAAGAAGGCGATGCGTTCGCGGTAGAGCGCATAGAGCCGGTGGAGGCCCGCCCCGTTCATTCTGTCGCATTCGCGGCGGAGCTGATCTGCCGCGTCCCAGTCTCCGGCTCGGTACATTCGCAAGAACTCGCCGTGACGCGCCGTAAGATCGATGAAGCCACGCGTCTCTTTGAGGGCATCGTCGCCGAGCAGCGCGAAGATGCGCGTGGCTTCGGTCTTGCCTTTGATCTTCAATAGGTCGAGCTCGAGAAAGGCAAAGTCCGGTGCCCGCGCCGTGGTGGACTCGCCGACGATGGTGACGACGTCATACATCTTCGACTGACCCTCAAGCCGCGAGGCAACGTTGACGTTGTCGCCGATCACCGAATAGTCGAAGCGCGTTTCCGAGCCGAGATTGCCCACGCAGCAGACGCCGGTGTTCAGTCCGATGCCGATTTTCACCGGGTTGAACGAGCGGCCCTTAAGCGCAGCCTCGTTGCGCCAATGCTCGTTGAGCCCAGGCATCTCTTGCATGATGCGCAGCGCCGCCTGGCAGGCGTGTTTTGCATGCTCGGAATCGTCGAGCGGCGCATTCCAGAAGGCCATCACGGCATCCCCCATGAACTTGTCGATGGTGCCTTGCTCCTCGAGGATGATCTTGCTCAGCGGCGTGAACAGACTGTTGAGAAAATGCGTGAGCTCCTCGGCGTCAAGGCCTTCGGAAATCGCGGTAAAGCCGCGCACGTCGCTGAACAGGAGGGTCATATCGCGCGTCTCGCCGCCGAGCTTGAGGCGCGAAGGATCGTCGGCGAGCCGCTCGACCAGCGCCGGCGCCATGTAGTGGCCGAAGGCATTGCGCACGCGGTTCCGCTCGCGCTCGGTGCGCAGGAACACGAAGAGAGTTCCGGCGAGGTAGATGGCGGTCAGCGCGATCGCCGGGTAGATCGGATCCACCAGCCAGCCAAAGGCGTCGAAGGTGTACCAGGACACGCCGATGACCGTGGCAACGGCGATGCCGCCGAGCACGGCGCTGCCGGCCGCACCGAGGCGATAGATCAAAAGGGCGATAAGGAGGCCGAGCACCAGGATATAGAACAGCTCCGCCGGCGTGGCGAAGTCCGGCCGCTGCAGGAACGAGCCTTGCAGGATCTGCTCGATGGCCTGTGCGTGCAGCTCGACGCCCGGCACCGAGGCCTCAAGCGGCGTGGCGCGGAGATCGAGCAGGCCAGCCGCGCTCGTGCCGATGATGGCGAGACGGCCTTCGATATCCTCCTTGCCGATGTCGCCGTTCAGCACTTTCCAGGCCGGCAGATAGCGTTCCTTGACCTGTTTGGTGAACCTGATCCACATCTGGCCGTCGGCCTCGGTCGGAACCTCGTAGTCGCCGATGCGGACCTCGACGATGCCCGTCTTCTCGCCGAACGCCTTCTCGCCGCTCGCGCCCGAGGATTTGACCACATAGGTCGAGGCGCCTTGCGCAAGCCGCAGCATGTCGGCGGCGAAGGAGGGGTAGAGCTTGTCGCCGACCTGTACCACCATGGGCACGCGGCGAATGATCTGATCGTGCTCGGGCAGCCAATTGAGCGAGCCGGCGCCGGACGCCTTGTCTTGCAGCTCAGGCAGGCTTGCGGCGGCGCCGGGATAAGACGGCGCGAACAGTGCCGGATCGTCGCCGCCATGGGCAAAACCAGCTTTCGATTGCGGCGTGGAACCGCCTTGCGGCGTGGCGATGAAGCCGAGCACGACGGGGCCTTGTCCGATGGCATCGGCGAAGACGTGATCGTTGGAGGGGAGCTTCTCGACCTCTTCGCGCAAGCCCGCAAGCGCGTCGGACTGCGGCCAGAAGCGCAAGGCGTTTGCCGGAGACATGCGGTCCGGCTCGGGGAAGACCATGTCGAAGCCGATTGCCGCCGCGCCGTTGTCGGAGAGCTTCTTTACGAGGTCGGCGAGCGCCGTGCGCGGCCAAGGCCATTGTCCGATCCGCTTCAGCGACTCCTCGTCGATATCGATGATGCGCAAAGGCAGCCCGGGATCGAAGTGGCGCGGGTTGATCTGCTGGTAGGTGTCGAACACCACCGCGCGCAATCGCGCCACCGGGCTCGGGTCCCAGATCCGTAAAGCGAGCGCGCCTGCAATCACGGCCCCTACGATAAGGGCGTAGAGGAGACGAGGACCCATCTCTGCCAAAAACCCCGCGGCACTTGCATACGCCGGAATGCGCCGGTCCCGGCGCTGCGGCTCGGCCTAGTCGATGGCGTCCACCCGCTCCAATGTCAACTGCGCATTGGAGGACAGGCAATAGCGCGGTTTTTGCCGGGCAAGGCGGCATTGAACGGAAGGGCAGAATGAACTAGGAAGCGCTGACACTCTCAAGCCCAAAACGTCAATCCGGGAGCCTCGTTTCGTGAACATTACGATGATTGGGGCAGGCTATGTCGGCCTGGTCTCCGCCGCTTGCTTCTCGGAATTCGGCTGGACGGTGACTTGCACCGACAAGGATCCGAGCAAGATCGAGCACCTTCGTCAGGGCGGCGTGCCGATCTACGAGCCTCGCCTCGACGAGCTCCTGCATCGCAATCTGCGCATGGGGCGCATAGCATTTTCCTCCGATCTTGCACCCTCGGTCGGTGGTGCCGACCTCGTGTTCCTCGCGGTCGGCACACCGATGCGTCGGGGTGACGGCCATGCCGATTTGAGTTTCGTGTTTCAGGCGGTCGAGGAGCTTGCTCCCCATCTCAAGGGCTTCACCGTCATCTGCACCAAATCGACGGTGCCGGTGGGAACGAGCCGCGAGATCGAACGGCGGCTCAATGGGCTCAGGCCGGATGCCGACTTCGCGGTCTGCTCCAATCCGGAATTCTTGCGCGAAGGCTCGGCCATCTACGATTTCATGCATCCCGACCGCGTGCTGGTCGGTTGCGACAACGACCGGGCGCAGGACCTCATGGAGCGCCTGTACAAGCCGCTCGCCTTGCGCAATGCGCCGGTGATGTTCGTGAGCCGCGAGTCGGCGGAGCTTGCCAAATATGCCGCCAACGCCTTCCTCGCCATGAAGATCAGCTTCATCAACGAGATCGCCGATCTGTGCGAGGCGGCCGGCGCCAATGTGCAGGAGGTGGCGACGGCCATCGGCGCCGACCGGCGCATCGGCGACAAGTTCCTGCATCCGGGCCCCGGTTATGGCGGTTCCTGTTTCCCCAAGGACGTGGCCGCGCTAATCCGCACCGCGCGCGAGGCGCGCTCGCCGCTGTCGTTGATCGAGCAGGTGCAGACGGTGAACACTGAGCGGAAGATCGCCATGGCGAGCCGTATCGAGCGCGCGGCGGGCGGCAAGCTCGCCGGCAAATCGGTCGCGGTGCTTGGCGTCACCTTCAAGCCAGATACCGACGACGTGCGCGACGCGCCGAGCCTCACCCTCATTCCCATGTTGCAGGAAAAGGGAGCGTCGGTGCGGGCCTACGATCCGCATGCCAGGGAGAATGCCGAGGAGCTTCTGCCTGGGGTGATCTGGTGCGGCAGCGCGCTCGAGGCTGCCGAGAAGGCAGACATTGCCGTGGTGGTCACCGAATGGAACGAGTTCCGCGCGCTCGATCTCAACACGCTGAAGGGTCGCATGCGCGGCGACGTTCTTGTCGACCTCCGCAATATCTATCTGCCGGCGCAGGCGCGCGCCGCCGGGTTCAACTACACAGGCATCGGCCAGCGCAAGTCGGCTAAAAGGATGAAGAAACCGTCGAACCTATCTGAAGTTGTAGTCAACGCCTGATCCCGAGGGCGATGGTGGTTGGGAACACGATCATGAAAAAAGCACTGGTGTGCGGGGCAGGGGGCTTTATCGGCTCGCATCTCGTGAAGCGCCTGAAGCGTGAAGGCTTTTGGGTGCGCGGCGTCGATCTCAA
>DASUZQ010000274.1:0-2822 GCA_036376815.1 Methyloceanibacter sp.
GATGGCTGCCGGACATCCCGTCCGTCAAGCCAAAAGTGGCGCTCGCGCGGAAGCAGGACCACCACCTCTTTCCTGCATCAGGTCAGGCGCTCGCCCGCCCACCAAGCTCTAGAACGCAAGCTCAGCCTGGAATTTCAGCGCGCCGTCGGATGTAGCGTCGGTCAGCCCGAACTGGTAGCCGATATTCATGGAGAATTCCGCACTGGGGGACTTCGGAGCATTGCCTTTGGCGTTGTCGTCATCGCCCTCGCCGACGTCGCCCGCCTCCTCGTCCTCGTCACCGCTACCGGGCTTCCAGAACAGGGTCGGACCGATACTGTGATTCTGATCGTTGAAGGACCCGGGATTTGACAGATCCTCGATCTCGCCGAACATCTCGACGCCCAAGCCCCAATGCTTGGCGAAGTCGTATTCGCCGCGCCAGCCATATTCGAAGCCGAGGCCGTCGGTCTCGGCGAACTCACCCATCTGACGGCTGAAGAACGTGTTCGTGGTCAGCAGGAACTTGCCCGCTGCGAACTCCATGATCGGGCCGAACTCGACCTCGTTTGCCGTATCGGGCTGCGCGGCCCAGCCATAACCGGTGGCGAAGGACAGCGCGATGCCGTTGCCATGGCGCTTGAGCAGTTGGAATTGCGTCTCGAGCTCGACACCCTCAGCGAGCCAGCTGCCGCCCTCGGGTACGATAGTGCCGAGCGTGGTCGAGATCATCCACCAATCGGTGATGCCCATCTGAATCTCGAAATCGTGGCTTTGGCGGAGCGGGACTTCCTCGTCCTCCTCGGCCTGGGGCAGGCCCCAATGATAGGCGCCGCGATATTCGAGCTCGACCTCCCCCTTCTCGATCCCGGCTTCCTGGATTTCGAACTCAGCCAAGACCTGCTTGGTGCCGGCCAGCGTCAGCCCCGCCGTCGCAATGGCGGAAACTGCCACAGTAAAGGCCAGGTGCTGCAGCTTGCGCTGTAGCATAGGTGTCTTTTGCAAGTGCAGCCCCCCAAAGAAAGCCTTGCTTATGATTCGGGCTTAGGCCCTGAGCCGCAAAACTAGCAAAAGTCCCTCGCCCAGGCGTGGCAACAATGATTGCCAAGCCTGGCGCTGGTCCTGGCAGGAAGATGAAAGACACATGAAACCAAGTTGAAAGACCGCACCTGCAGGCTGAAAGACGCCCTTAGTTGCTAGTCAAAACCCAGTATAACGTGGAGCTGACATGGGGCGGGTGCCCGTAAAGCGTGCGCTTGCTCCAAGTGAAGATCAGCGAGTTCCTGTTGCTCATCCGCCACAGAAACTCTGAGATTTATGATGCGCTACCAGACCAAGCTCCTCATCACCGCCTGCCTGCTGCTCGCCTTGTCTCTCTCGGCGGCGGGGCTCGCCTATTGGGGCGTGAGCCAGTCGCACAGCTATCTCAGCCGCTCGCGCATCGCCCACCAGGAGTTGGAGCGCCAGTTGCAGCTTTCCCGGCATAGCCAGCAGCTGTTCAAGGCCTGGACCGACACGCTTCTCACCGGCATCAGCGACCGCCCCCTTGGAGCCGCTTACCTGCACCAGGTCATCGAGTCCGATCTCGCCGAGCTCGACCGGCTCACCCAGACCGAGCTCGCCATGGTCGGCCCCGCGGAACGCAGGATGGAAACTGCCGAGTTCGACCGGCTCAACGCCATCAAGAGCGAATTTCAGCACGCGCTCGATCAGCTCGGCGAGGTGGAGCAATTGCGCAGCCGCGGCCGCCCCGACGTCGCCTGGTCGACGCTGCTCGCTCTGCTCAAGGGCGGCATCGACAAGAAGTTGAACGAGCTGATCGAGGTCGCGGTCGCCGACGAGACCGCCGAGGTCGTCAGGATCGATGCCGATGCCGCGCGGCTGCTGAGCCGGCTTGAGCGGATCAGTCAGATTCACGCGGTCCTCGCCATTCTGATCACGCTCGCGCTGGTGATGCTGCTCCTGCAGCGGCTCCGCGCCCCGCTCGCCGAGCTGTTGCGCGGCACGCGTGTGCTTGCCGAGGGCGATCTCTCTCATCGCATCGCCATTTCCGGGCGCGATGAGTTCGCCGATCTCGGCCAAAGCTTCAATCGCATGGCCGACGACCTCCAATCGCACCAGAAGGCGCTGCAAAGCGCCCACGCCAATCTCGAGGCCCAGGTGGCGGAACGCACCGAGGAGCTGCATCAGGCGAACCAGTCGTTGCGCAAGGTCGACGAGACAAGGCGCGCCTTCTTCGCCGATATCAGCCACGAGCTGCGCACGCCGCTCACCGTCATTCGCGGCGAAGGCGAGATTGCGCTGCGTGGGCGGAACAAGCCGGTCGCCGAGTATAAGAACTCGATCGCGCGCATCGTCGAGCAGGCCAAGCACCTATCCGTGCTGGTGAACGACCTTCTGTTCATCGCCCGCCAGGGGGCGGGCGCCGCGCGCCTCAACCTGCAGACCATCGATCTTGGCAATTTGCTCGAGAAGGTGTGCGGCGACGCCAAGGTGATCGCCCATTCGAAGGCGGTCGACATATCCTACGCCAATGGATCGGCCGAGGAGCTCGTGCATGGCGATCCGGCAAGGCTCCGGCAACTTTTCATGGTTCTCTTGGATAACGCTGTCCGCTATTCGAATTCCAAAGGCGAGGTGAAAGTCGATATAGCAAGCGCTGGCGGCGAGGTGCAGGTTCGCGTCTCCGATCGCGGTATCGGCATCGCGCCGGAGGAGTTGGAAGGAATTTTTGAGCGGTTTCGCCGCGGCGGCAACGCGAGCGAGCATAACGAAGAGGGCTTGGGCTTGGGTCTGCCGGTGGCCAAGGCCATCGTCGAGGCCCACAAGGGAAGGATCGAAAT
>DASUZQ010000275.1:0-3383 GCA_036376815.1 Methyloceanibacter sp.
GGCACGGTGGATGGCGCCGCAGAAGCCACCGCCCGGGGCAAGCATGGTGTTGGCGGCATTGGCGATGGCGTCGACGTCGAGCCTGGTGATGTCGCCTTCGACGATCTCGATGCGGTCCGGCATGGACCTATTGGAGACGCCGAATGCGGTCGGGATCAAGCCCGACGCCACGAACGATGCTGAGTCTCAGGGAGGTGTGGCTAGGCGGCGTTGGCGGCGATGCGCTGGAAATGCGCTTCCGTCAGGTCGCCCTCGACATGCGCCCGCTCTTCAGGGGTCTCGGCCAGGAGGTGGATATGCACCTCGTTGGCGCCGAGCTTCGCGCCCTGATGGCGGAGATGGGCAAGATTGAGCGAGATCGCGTCGTCCTTGGTCTGCCCGAAGGCGAGCGGCGTCCTTGAGCCGTCGTCGTGACGGCGGACGAGGATGTAGTTGGCTCTGGGGAGCGCAGGGCAACCGATCAGGGTGTAGACGCTGTGCAAATACCGGCGGCCCGAGGCGCCACGCCAATAGTGGAACGCCTGGTCGAAGCAGGCTTCGGCGCAGACAAGGGCTGGCTCGTCGGCCGGGCCCCAAGGGGTCGTGTCGGTAACATCCTGGTGCATCAACATGGTCCCGTTCCCGCCCTTAACCCTTTCCCTCGAACTGTCGTCAGATGGGTTTTCCGATGACGAATTCAAGACTGGCCGGCGGCGATTCGTAAGAACAAACCTAGAACACCACCTTGGCCCGTTCAAGTTAATGAAGGATTAACAGGCTAAGCGCGGACGGGTTCCGGGGCCCCGGCTTCCACAAGCAAACGGCTGGAAGCCCCCTCGATGGCCGCCTGGAGCCTCCGCAGGAACTCGTCCCTGGCGAGGCCTGGGGGAATGGGCGGAAGAATTTCCACGACGATGGTGCCGGGGCGGCGAATCACGCTCCGCCGCGGCCAGAACAGCCCTGAATTGAGGGCGACCGGCAGGCAAGGCACGCCGAGAGCATCGTAGAGCAGGATGATGCCGGTCTTGTAGTCTGGCGGAGCGCCGGGCTGCCGCCGCGTGCCTTCGGGGAAGATGATGATCTCGCGGCCGTCATCGATCCGCTTCTTTGCTTCGCGCAACATGCGGCGAAGCGCGCTCGGCCCCTTGTCGCGGTCGACGGGAATCATCTCGAACTTGCGGGAGAACCAGCCGTGGAACGGGATGAAAAACAACTCGCGCTTCATCAAGAGCGCAGGGTCGCGGAAGATGGGGATCAGCGCGAAGGTCTCCCAGGCCGATTGATGCTTGGAGGCGACGAGGCAGGGGCCTTGCGGAATGTTCTCGCGGCCGCGCACCTCGATCTTGGTGCCGACGATGGTGCGCAACAGCCAAAGCTCGAAATTGCTATGCACCTTGAGCGCCGCCATCGCCCAGCCTCTCGGCGCGAACAATAACGGGCTGCCGATCACCACGAACAGCGTGGTGGTCACGTAGAACAGCACGTTGAACAGGAGAGAGCGCGCCATGGAGGGGCCGGCGGTCACGGTTCCGTCGGGTCCTCGACCGCGACCGTGGTCTTGCCGGTGATCAATTTGCTCACAAGTTGGGTGGCGCCGAGCCGTGCCAGCGCCGGCAGATATTTCAGATATTCGGAGATGAGCAATCTGGTGGTGCCGGGAAAGGTCCACCAGCGGTCAAGGTGCACGTTGTTGTCCACGACCGAGTAGGGGATCAAGGTCACGCCGGGCATGACGCGGCCAAGCTCGGCCAGCGCGCGCGGCATATGATAGTTCGACGTCACCACGATGACCGAATTGTAGTGATTGCGCGCCACCCACTGGCTGGTCTCGGTGGCATTGTCGATGGTGTTGCGCGCTTCCTTGTCGATGTCGACACAACAGGAGAAAAGCTGGTCGCCTTGGCTCGCGAGCTGCTTCAGCTCCTCGGTCGAGGTGGTGCGGTTGACGCCGGTGATCAACAGGCGCTTCGCCTTTTGCTGGGTCAACAGCTTCATCGCCTCGTCGATGCGGGCGGCGCCGCCAGTCAAGACGGAAATACCGTCGGCGGTGCGAGGCTCGAGCTGGCTGCGCTCGATGCTGCCGGTGAAGATGAAGAAGCCGATGACGAGCATGACGACGGCGAGCATCACCAGATCGAAGATCAGGCGCAGCACGCCGACCAAGAGCTCGAATGCGCTTGAAGATTCAGGCTCGACGTGCGTCACCGCTTACTCCCGCCCTGCCATGCGCGGCGCAAGAATAGGCTTAATCGAATCGATAGGAAATCGGCTTGGCGGCGCTCAACATGTCCGGCTTTGCTCCACTCAGGCGTAGGACTTGAGCACGCGGATGACGCCGAGCCGCGAGGTGATCATGCATAGGCAGGCGATGACGAAAACCACCAGCATGCAAAGCAGATAGCCCTTGAGATCGAGCTCGCCGGAGCCCACGAGCCGGCTCATCTCGGTGGCAGTGGCGGGCTCGCCGCCGAGCAGGTGCATGGCGACCGGAAGCAGCAGAAACACCAGCGCCGCGCTGATCGCACCGACGAGGCCGGCGCGGACGCCGAGCCCGACGAAATGGCGCTCGAATTCACGGCTGATGAAGCGCTCCTTGGCGCCCACGAAATGCAGCACCTCGATGATCTCGCGGTTCGACGCCATGGCGCTGCGAGTGGCCGAGACGATGACGGCGACGGTGGCGGCGGCGACGAGAGCAAGCACGGCAAAGCCGCCGGCGGCAGCCGACCGCGTCAGGGTGCGGATTTCGGCCCGCCAGCGGCGGTGGTCGTCGAGGGTGACGCCCTCGAAGTTCTGCGACAGCGCCTCGGTGATCGCCTTGGTGTCCGGCGGGTTGGAGCGGTCGATCTCGACCGCGATCAGGCGAGGGATGGGCAGCGCCGACAGGGCCTCGCTATGGCCGAGCCAAGGCTCGAGCAGCTTGGCGGAATCTTCGGCGGTCAGCGGCTTCACCCTGGTGACGCCGGCCTGCTTGGCGAGAAACAGAGAGACGAGGGTCATCTTCTTCTCGATGTCGGCGGTGTTCACCGGATCGAGCTCGACGGTGATCTCGCTGGAAATGTCCTTCACCCAGGCCTCGGCGGATTGATTGACCATATACACCGCACCGGCGGTGAGGCAGGCGAGGAACGACATGATGGCGATCACCACGGTGAGCGCGTTGCCGGCGATCGAGGCCGAGGGCACGATCTGTGCCGTCTTCGGCTGCAAGCGCGCCGGCAGAATCCCGGCGAAGAGATTGCCCCAGGGATAGTCGCGGATGTCGGCGATGAGGTGCACGGCGGTCAACGAATCTCCAGATGGCCTTCGTAGAGCACGAGGCGAGGCGCGTCGAGCTGATCCATCAGGCCGTAGTCGTGGGTGGCGATGATCACCGAGGTGCCGAGGCGGTTGAGCTCGACGAA
>DASUZQ010000276.1:0-4051 GCA_036376815.1 Methyloceanibacter sp.
TATTTCGAGTTCGATCCCGAGTTCCGCGGCTTCGGCGAGAAGGCGATCGACGTGGCGATCTCGGCCATGCAGGCCGGCCACTTCCGGCAGGGAGCGGTGACGCAGCCCTGAAGCGCCCCTGAAACCGGACAAATTTGCCAAGCCCTGCAGCATCGACTAGCAAGGCGCGGGCGAAGCCCTTGTCGGGCCGCTGGTTCTTGCTCAGGTGACTGAAAAGCCCATGCCCAAGCATTTTGTGTCGATGGCGATCGTCGCCATGCTCGCCACCTTGGCGCTCGCGGGCGCCGGGCGATCCGAGCAAGCCTTGATGTGGACGGAGAAAGAGGACGGCGGATTGACCATGCTTTCCTATGGTCCGCTCGATCCGGCGCAAAATCCTCTCTTCGTGCTGTCCTGTTTCAGCGGCATGAATATCGTCGTGCTCGACGTGCACAAGGAGATTCCAGACGCGAAGCCGGGCGACCCGCTCACCATCGAGCTGTCCTCCGCCAAGGCTCAATCGCCGGTCAAGGGCGAGGTGGGAAAGAACGAGATCACCGGCAAGACCTTCGGCGAGGCGAGCGACATCAACGTGAAGCCCGTGCTCGAGGTGTTGCGCGATCCAGGCCCCCTCACCATCAAGATGGGCGAGGCAAGCGCCACCATGTCTGAGCAGGGAAGGGCCGAGTCGGTCAGCAAATTCGTCGAGAACTGCAAGCTCGAATAGCTCTTAAGCGAGCCGCGCCGCCTCGGCGGCACCGAGATCCTTGCCAAGCGCCGCGAACACTGCGGTGACGATGCCGGAAGCGTTGAGGCCTGCCTTCTCGTACATGGCATGCGGCTTGTCGTGCTCGATGAAGCTGTCGGGAAGGGTAAGCGTCCGCACCTTGAGGCCCTGGTCGAGCAGGCCCTCGCGCGCAAGATAATGCAGCACCTGCGCGCCGAAGCCGCCGGTCGCACCTTCCTCGATGGTGATGAGCACCTCGTGGTGGGACGCGAGCTGCCGCACCAAGTCCTCATCGAGCGGCTTGGCGAAGCGCGCATCGGCGACCGTGGTCGAGAGGCCGAAGGAGGCCAACTGGTCGCTTGCCTTGAGTGCCTCGCCGAGCCGCGCCCCGAAGGAGAGGATGGCGACGGCAGAGCCCTCGCGCAAGACACGGCCCTTGCCGAGGGGCAGCACCTCGCCCCGCTTGGGCAAGACCACGCCGGTGCCTTCGCCGCGCGGATAGCGGAAGGCCGAAGGCCGGTCGCCGATGGCGGCGGCCGTGGCCACCATATGCACGAGCTCGGCCTCGTCGCTCGCCGCCATCACCACGAATCCGGGCAGGCAGGAGAGATAGGTGACGTCGAAAGCACCGGCATGGGTCGGGCCGTCGGCGCCGACGAACCCGGCCCGGTCAAGGGCGAAGCGCACCGGCAGCCTCTGGATGGCGACGTCGTGCACGACCTGGTCGTAGGCGCGCTGCAGGAAGGTCGAATAGATGGCGGCGAAGGGCTTGTAGCCTTCGACGGCGAGCCCCGCGGCGAAAGTCACCGCGTGCTGCTCGGCAATGCCTACGTCGAATGTGCGATCGGGGAAGGCTTCGGCAAAGCGGTCAAGCCCAGTGCCCGAGGGCATCGCCGCCGTGATCGCCACGATCTTCTCGTCAGCCTTAGCCTCCTCGATCAGCGCGTTGGCGAACACGCGTGTGTAACTCGGCGCTCCGCCGCTTGCAGCTTCCTGCGCTCCGGTGATGACGTTGAAGCGGTTCACCCCGTGAAACTTGTCGGCGGAAATCTCAGCCGGCTCGTAGCCCTTGCCCTTCTGGGTGACCACATGGATCAGGATCGGCCCGTTCTGCGTGTCACGCACATTGCGCAACACCGGGAGCAGGTGATCGAAATTGTGTCCGTCGATGGGGCCAACATAGTAGAAGCCCATCTCCTCAAACAGCGTGCCGCCGGTCCAGAAGCCTCGCGTATATTCCTCGGCGCGCGCCGCCCGCCGCTCCCAGGCCTTGGGCAGGATCTTGGCGAGCTGCTTCGCCCAATTGCGGAGCTGCCGGTAGGTCTCCCCCGAGATGAGGCGCGCGAGGTAAGCGCTCATGGCGCCGACCGGAGGGGCGATCGACATGTCGTTGTCGTTGAGGATCACGATCAGGCGCGAATCCATGGCGCCGGCATTGTTCATGGCTTCGTAGGCCATGCCTGCGCTCATGGCGCCGTCGCCGATGACGCAGACCACGTTCTGCGTCCTGCCGCCGAGGTCGCGCGCCACCGCCATGCCGAGGCCTGCCGAGATCGAGGTCGAGGAGTGGCCAGCGCCAAAGGTGTCATATTCGCTCTCCTCGCGCTTGCAGAAGCCTGACAGGCCTCCGCCCTGGCGCAAGGAGCGGATGCGGTCGCGCCGCCCGGTCAGGATCTTGTGCGGATAGGTCTGGTGGCCCACATCCCAGATCAGCTTGTCGTGCGGCGTGTCGAACACCTTGTGCAACGCGATGGTGAGCTCGACCACGCCGAGGCCTGCGCCAAGGTGACCGCCGGTCACCGACACCGCGTCGATGGTCTCCTGGCGAAGCTCGGCCGCAAGCTGCGGCAAGTGCTCATCGTCCAGGGCGCGCAGCTCTTGCGGAGTGCGCACCCGGTCAAGCAGCGGCGTTGCATGTTCGGCTCTCATCAGATCCCCGGAAAACAAGGAAATAGCTTGTGAATTCGCATTTTTGTGACAGGACCTTTATCGACCCCAGGCCTTCAGTTTCAACTAGCCTAGCAGCCCGTCCGAATTGTGTCATGGAACCATGGCGTTAGATGCGACCATAGTCGAGGTGCCGAAACCGCCTGCCGGGCGGTTGCCGTTTCTCATGTTGCTCGCCCGCGTGGTCTCCAATCCGGTGGCGAGTTGGGGCCGCGATTTCTACCAGGAGCCGATCGTTGTCTATGACGAGTTCGGCCTCCAGACCGTGTTCGTCATGGATCCGGAATTGATCCAGGCCGTGCTCCTCGATGACATCGACAGCTTCAGCAAGAACCCAATCTACAAGCACGTACTTGGCGAAGGTGGCGGCGAGGGTGTGCTGATCGCCGAAGGCGAGCGCTGGCGATGGCAAAGGCGCTTGCTCGCGCCGCTGTTCCGCGCCGAGGAGGTTACAGCCTACGTCCCGGCTTTCGTTTCGGCGTGCGCTTCACCCCTGCAACGGTGGGCAACGTCCGCTCCGGGCTCGCTGCAGCCGATCCACACCGATATCGCGGCCGCCACTTTGCAGGTTCTCGAGGACACGGTGCTCGGCGCCGATCTCCCGGCTGAAGATCACCGGCGCGTCGTTGCGGCGGGAACGGCCTTTCTGCAGCCGACCGTGTGGAGGGTTGCCTACGCCTCGCTGAGATTGCCGGGCTGGACGCCATTCGCGCATGGCGAAAGCGAGCCGCGACTTGCGCGAGGTCGCCGGACGTGCGCTTGCCGGGCGAAGAGGCAGCGACAGCGGAGGCAACGATCTGGTGAGCAGGCTGGTGGCGGCGAGGGATCCGGCCACCGGCGAGGCGATGCCAGATAGCCTGATCATCGACAATCTGGTGACGTTCCTGCTCGCCGGTCACGAAACGACGGCGCAAGCTCTCACCTGGACGCTCTACCTCCTCGCCCTATTCCCTGAGTGGCAGGACAAAGCGCGCGAAGGGATCGGGCGCGTCGCCGGCGGCCGGCCGATCGACCGCAACGTGCTGAAAGAGCTTTCCCTCGTCGAGTCGATCTTCCAGGAGGCGATGCGCCTTTATCCTCCGGCCCCGAGCCTGATGCGGCGGGGGATCCGCCGCACCGAGCTCGGCGGCCGTGACATCAAGCAGGGCGCGACCGTGATCATTCCCGTCTATGTAGTCCATCGCCACCAGCGTCTCTGGCACGACCCGCTCAAATTCGATCCTGCGCGGTTTTCACCTGAGGCACGCGCCGGACGCCACCGCTGTGCCTACATGCCGTTCAGCGCCGGCCCGCGGAGCTGTATCGGCGGAGCCTTCTCCATGCTTGAGGCGAAGGCCATGCTCGCGACCCTGCTCGCAAGCGCCAAATTCGAGCTCCCGGAGCGCGAGGTGCCGGAAC
>DASUZQ010000277.1:0-2844 GCA_036376815.1 Methyloceanibacter sp.
ACAGAGGGACTCGAAGCCCCATCCGGAATAGACCACGGTCGGTCCCCGCCGAGTCCAAATTTGAGACTAGTACGGATTATTCCTGCAAGCTATAGGCGAACGACAGTTGGTGGAGCGCAAGGTGGTTGAGTCTGCCGCGGCCTGGGTGCGCGTGATCATCGTCAATCACAATACCGGCCCGCTGTTGCAGAATTGCATCGATGCGCTCGCAGTGCAGAGCTTGGCCTGCTTCGAGGCGATCATCGTCGACAATGATTCGAGCGACGGCTCGGCCAAGGCGTTGCGGCTTCCCGACGAGCGCTTCCGGCTGCGCCTCGCCGATGCCAATCTCGGCTTCGCCGCCGCCAACAATCTCGCCGCGGCCGGCTGCACGTCGCCTTGGATCGCCACCATCCAGACGAAAAGCGACGGCGCCCTGCCCTCCAACGGAGCGCGGATGATCTCGACCAGGTAGTAGAACGGATTGAGCAGATAGAAGAGCTCACGCCCCGGAATCTGGTTCGGCCGCCACAGAATCGGCGTCAGCAGGAACATCATCTGGGTGATGGTCTGCACGATCGGCGGGATGTCGCGGAACCTGGCGCACAGCGTGCCGAGAAGCATGCCGATGGAGATGCCGTTGATGCTGACAAGGATGATGCCCGGGATGACGAGCAGCGTCTGCCAGCTCGGCCAGAGGCCGTAGAGCAGCGCGATCACCACATAGATCAGGAGGTTGTGGGCGAGGATGATCAGATGGCGCCAGATGGTCTGATAAATGTAGATGCTGAGCGGCGCTTGCAGCTGTTGAATGATCGGCCCGTTGGCGATGAACACATTGCAGCCGTCGAGCACGAGCTGGGAGATGAACTGCCAAGCGATGAAGCCGAAGGCGACAAAGGGCAGGAAGCTCGCGGTTCCGCCTCCCACCAGCGGACTAGATGAAGCCCAGGCCGAGGATGAAGGCGCCGAGGCTGATGGTGATCCAAAACGGGCCGAGCACGGAGCGCCGATAGCGCTTCCTGATGTCGAACAGGCCGACCGCGCCAGCCTTGCCACAGGTCGCGAAGGCCCCTGAACCCGGGGAACGCAGGGTCGATCGCTTGCACGAGGCGAGAGCGTTTCCGCCTTGCCTGGTCGAGGGCGGCCTCGCTCGGCATTTGGCTGCGCATCCATAACTGCCGCCTCACCTGCTCCCTGATGTCCCACCGCTCATAAGCCGGAATCCGGGCCTTGGCACCAGTGTAAATGGGCTTTGTGGCGATAAGACCCGAAACCGCGAAAGACGGGCGTTAGGTCGCTCCAGGCTTTGCCTTGTCGCTTTCGAGAATTGGGCGGGAGGGCCGCTTCTCGCCCCCCGGTCCGCCGGCCACGTGGTCGGCAACGAAAGCACCCCGCTCGCCGATCGGCCGCGGCGGTCCCGAGGTCGTGTCCATGGCCGTCTGCAACTCGAGCTCGGCGTTGATCTCGGCGCCGAGCAGAACGATGTAGAAAGAGATGTAGAGCCAGAACAGGAGAATGATCACAGCACCGAGCGAGCCGTAGAACCGGTCGTAGTGGGCGAAATTCGAGACGTAGTAGGAGAAGGCCGCAGAGGCGATCAACCACACCGTCGTGGCGAAGACGGAGCCCGCCGTCACCCAGTGCCATTTCGCGGCGCGGCGGCATGGCCCGTAGCGGTAGAGCAACGACAGCAGGCACATGACAAGCAGTGCCAGAAACGGCCAGCGGCCGATCCTGACAAAATGCTCGAAAGCGTCGGAGTAGCCGAACAGGCCGAACCAGATCGGCACGTAGACGATGGCGAGCATCATGATCACGCCGCCGAGAATGCCGACCAGCGTGAAGGTGAAGGCGCTGAGATAGAATTGGAACAGGCTTCGCCGCTCGGGCTCCTCATAGGCGATGTTCAGCGCCGCGAACAGCGCCTGGGTTCCGGCGGTGGCGCTCCAAAAGGCGAGCAGAAGGCTGACCGCGAGGCTCCAGCCGAGGGTCTGACCTGAGGCTTGGACGAGCCTGCGCACCTGCTCGATGACGATGTCGTAGGCCTGGGCCGGAAGCACGTCGGCGAGCATGGCGAATTGCTGCTCCACCGTGGCAGGGTTGGCGGTGAGGCCGTAAAGGGCGATCAGCGCCGAGAGCGCCGGGAAGATGGCAAACAGAGCGAAGAAGGCGCAACCGGCGGAAATCACCGAGAGATTGTCGCGGCCGCTTTCGGTCCACACCCTCTGGGCGACCTGCCACCAGCCGCGCAAGGGGATGTGGTAAGGGCGCCTGGCATCGCGGCCATAAGGGTCTGGCTTGCGGCTCATGTCGGGAGAAAATCGCGGAAACGGCCTGGGACGTGCATAATGCTGCCTCGCCGTTGCTATTTCCAGCCTTAACGGCTGAAAGCGGTGGGCGAAAGGATGGGTGGCCGAGTGGTTGAAGGCACCGGTCTTGAAAAGCGCACGCCGCTGTTTTTCTACTGTTTTGCTACCCCCTACTGCCTCCGGGCTTCCTTGGTTTTCAGCGCCTTTGCCGACACCACCGCAGAAACGCTGCACTTACGCGGTGGGCAATTTGGTGGGCAGGCCGGTCTTACTTCCACCAGCGCCACGTTGAGCGCGTCCTATGAATATTCCTACAGGCGCACTCGAGCTGTCCCTCGGTGATCTCCGGCACAACAGCGATCGCCCGCGGCGTGACGGGCGCCGGCTCGACATTTGCGGGCTCGAGCCTCTAGATCCCGCAGCCTCTTAACCTCCGCCAGCGAAGGGCTTCCAAATCCTTGAGGCATACGAGGAGTATTTTGACGCCTGAGCGCTAAGTGCTCACTTTCAGTTCGGTGGCTGGCGGGGAGTCAAATGGTCTCTTCAGGAAACA
>DASUZQ010000278.1:0-2825 GCA_036376815.1 Methyloceanibacter sp.
CTCGGTCTCCAAAGCTGCGCTCGAGGCCCTGGCCAAGACCTATGCCAACGAGACCGCTGACACGCCGATCAGGGTGAACCTCGTCGATCCCGGCGCTCTTGCGACAGGCATGCGCGCCGAAGCCTATCCCGGCGAGGATCAGGCCACCTTGCCAATGCCCGAGCAGGTGACGGAGATCTTCGTGAAGCTCGCCATGGCGGAAAATGACGTTACCGGCCAGCTCTTTACGCCGGAGGTTTAGTGGCTTCTACAGTCGCCGCAGAATCTCCACATCTCGGTGGCAGGGTTGCCTCAAACAGGCGGGATTCAACCGCCATCGCCAAGCAGGGAATGCCGGCCATGCGCCATGCCGGAGCAGCTTTCGCAGCCTTGTTGATCGCGCCGCTTCCCGGCGCCGCGGCCGAGCTTTGCCCGGCGCTCTCCAGCACCACGCCTACCCCTTGCGAGAGCCTGATCGATCCGGCCAGCGACCTGTTGCAGAACAGGATCAACAGCCGGTTGAACATCGTCGGTGCAACGCCGGATGGAGAATCGGTGTGGGCGGAAAGCCGCCAGGCGCCCTTTCAGACCGTCGGCGGGGCCCAGGCCCTCACCACCACCTATTTCGGCGCCGACTATCGCCTTGGCTCGGACCTGCTGCTTGGTGCCATGGTGCAGAGGAACGATCGGATCGTAACCCTGCCTATTGACGGCGAGGTGACCGCCACGGACGCCTATTTGGCCGGTCCCTATGCAGCCTATCGGCTGTCGCCAAATCTCGTCCTTGGCGGCCGTGCGGCCTTCGGCGAAACCTCCGATGGCACTACGCTTGTGAGCGAGGAGACGGACTTCACCACCAGCCGTCTGCTGACCGAGGCACGGCTGAGCGGCAGTTGGGGCTTCGGCGAATGGCAGCTGATGCCCGCGGCCGCCGTGACCCACTTGGATGAGACTTCCATCGCCGCCATACCGGGTGTGGCCGAAACGAGCGTAGCGATGACCCGCTTCACAGCCGGTCCGGAAGTGAGGCGCCCGATCGATATGGGGTTCGGCTCGAGCATCGAGCCCTTTGCCTTCTTCAAGACGAGCTTCGATCTCGATGACATCAAGATAGGGCCAGCGGCCGCGCGCAACACCATCGGCGGCGGCGTCGTGATGAACGACGCGGACGGCTATGTCATCCAGGCCATCGGCAATTACAGCGAGACCCTAGGCGCCGCCATCCCGGACCCGTCGCTTGCCGGGAAGGTCATGGTCTCTGTGCCCTTGAACTGACTCTTGCGCGCGAGCAGAGGCTAGGCGACGCGCTTCTTCGAGCGAACGATCGACTTGATGCGTCCGCGCGGCATGCCCGATACTTCGGCGATCTTGCGATCCTGCATCTCGATGAAGGTCCGCGCCGGATCGTCTCCGTCGAGGCCGCCGAGATCGGCCGCCGGCACCTTGCGGTTGGAGGTCTGCGTGCCGTCCTCATAGAGGACGTCGAACAGCACGAAGCCGTTAGCGACCTGTTGCTTCTTCTTGGCCATGTGCGTTCTCCGATAGCGAAACTAGTCTTGCTGCGGCGGCTTCCCCGCCTCTGGGGCGCCGTCACTCCCAGCATCTCCGCGAGCAGCTTTGCGCTTCGCCGCGTCCTCTTCGCGCCGCTGCAGCTTCTCCTGCTTTTTCTGCTGCTTGTTGCGGTTGCGGTTGGCGCGCTCCTGGTTGTAGTTGGGTTTGAAAGCCATGTTCGGTCCTTCGCTCTATTTCTGAGCTGCACGGCGCGCTTTGGGGCGCGCGGACGGCGGCGCAGAAGCGGCCGCTTCGCGATCCGAAGCTTCCTTGGCGAGACGCAGCGCGCGCAACCGCGCCGTCTTCTCCACCATCGCGTCGTGCTCACGCTCCTGTTCGAGCTTCAGCGTCGATTCCTGCTTCTTGCTGCGGCTCAGAAGCGCTTCCGCATTGCGCCTGGCAGCGCTGATACGTGTGGGAAATTTGCTCATCTTGGCTCTCCTGATAGGGACAGACGTGCGGATCTCGGACGAGTGAGGGCTCCCCTCGCGGCAGGCAGCGCGTTTCCGCGCCGCCCATTCGATCGCCACGAGCGGTTGGACGCCGGCGCAGCCGACGAACGCTCTTGGCGTTTGGGCGCCGGCGCGGGCCGCGAGCGCTCGGGCCGCCATCCCTTCGAGACGGTTTCGGTCCTTTCGGCCGCTACATGACGATGCCCGGCGACAGCGAGCGAGACTTTCGTCAACCTCTCGATGTCCTTGAGATAGGACCGCTCACTCGCATCGCAGAACGACAGCGCCGTTCCGCCGGCGCCGGCCCTCGCCGTGCGGCCGATACGATGCACGTAGCTCTCAGGCTCGTTCGGCAGCTCGTAATTGATGACATGCGAAATTCCCGCCACGTCGATGCCTCGCGCGGCGATATCGGTGGCGACGAGGACGCGGGCCTGCCCGCTGCGGAACGCCTCGAGCGCCCGTACTCGGGCATTTTGCGCCTTGTTGCCGTGGATGGCTTCCACCGCCAGGCCGGCGTGCCTCAGAAACTTGCAGACCTTGTCGGCGCCATGCTTGGTGCGCGTGAAGACGAGCACGCGATCCATGGCTGGATCGGCGAGCAGCTCCACCAGCAGGTCGCGCTTCGCCTGTGCCGCAACGAAGTAAACATGCTGATCGATGAGATCGACGGTGACCTTTGCCGGCGAAACGTCGATGCGAGCAGGATTGCGGAGGATCTCGGCGGCAAGCTTGGCGATGTCCGGCGGCATGGTAGCCGAGAACAACAGCGTCTGCCGCTCCTTGCCGCAGGCAGCGACGATCTTCCGCACGTCGCGGATGAAGCCCATGTCGAGCATGCGG
>DASUZQ010000279.1:0-2652 GCA_036376815.1 Methyloceanibacter sp.
GTGCAGCAAAGTAGGTGCCCCGATGAAGAGATTTGAGCTGTACGTCTGGCTAGCAACATTTTTTCGATCAACCGAAGGGCCGTTAGAGTCCATTCCGGCCGACCGACTCTGGCTGCTTCCTTGGCATGTTCCGCCAGCCCCCAAATCGGCCTGGCGGTTCGAGCGCGGCGACAGGAGTGCAATCAGTGGAACAACTCATCATTGCCTATAAGAAGCTCAAAGAGGCGGCGAGGCTGCTGGCGGCTGCCAATGAGCGCGCTGCCGAAGAGATCAAGATCTCTTCGCGGATCAGGTGGACCGGAAAAGCGCCTCCGTTCCCTAATAACAGGTAGGGGGCGCCGACCCGAGCCGACGCCCCCCGTTGGTACCTTGGACGCTAGTTGCCGCGTTGGATGCGCAGCGGCCTAACCGGGATGCTTCGATGAATAGTAGGTCTGCGCCTTGGCCAGATTGTCCTTAGGGTTCTGCATGAACTGAGTCATGGCCTCTTGGCTGCCGAAGCATAAGCGGCGACATATACAAGTGATTTCACCTTTCGGTCGTTCCCCGCTTCCGTGATGACGACGCCAGCCCATGAATGGCCGACTAAGACGACGGGACCTTCCGCATTGCGGATCGCCCGCTTGGTGGCGGCGACGTCGTTCTCCAGCGAGTCGAGCGGGTTCTGGACTGCAATCACCTTGAGGCCAGCCTTCTCGAGAGGCGGAATGACTTTCCGCCAGGACGACCCGTCAGCAAACGCACCGTGGACAAGGACTACGGTCTTGGCTTTCATAGCTGCGTCCTCCTTTGATGGGCAGCCTGAACCTATTTTCCGGCGAAGTTGAACAGCCAGCGAGCAGATTGACGATCACTGCGCCGTGCCCGAGAGGCAGGTGCCGGCTTCAATGCGTCGCTGGCGCGAGCAAAGTCCCATTCATCGAGAACAGCGTGAGCGTTGTCGAGTTCGCGCGAGAGAAGGTCGCACAGTTCGAGGCTACCAAGTCTCAGTGCTGGCACGTTTGAACATGGTCGGCCCCAAATTGTCGTCATCGAGCCGAAACCTTTGCGAGTGATGTAGGTTCCGGACTGTGTCAGGAAGCCGCGCCCTGTCGCCGCTTCCGGCAAGCCATCACGGTCAGTGATGAGCGGTGACGACAGGGAGTCCGACCTCTGGGTTTCCTAATAAAACGTGTCGGCGAGTGGCGCGGAGGGATCATGGAATACCGTTGTCATACGCCAAGCGAATGAATTAGGTTGCCTATTCAAGTTGCAAGGCGTTGTGCCGTAACCCCTGGGGACAGTTGATTTATGTCAGTTCAGCCGCGTGAAAGTGCCGAGAAACCAGGCACGCGCACAACCGATCAGCACCAAAAGCCAAAATCCGACATCGAAATCTCACAAGCGGCCAAAATGCGGCCGATCGTCGAGGTGGCGGCCGAGAGGCTCGACATTCCGCCGGAATTCGTCCTGCCTTACGGCCACTACAAGGCGAAGATCTCGCTCGACTATATCGCCTCCCTGGCCGACCGGCCCGACGGCAAGCTGATCCTCGTCACCGCCATCACGCCGACGCCTGCCGGCGAAGGCAAAACCACCACCACCGTCGGTCTTGGCGATGCGCTGAGCCATATCGGCAAGAAGGCGGTCGTCTGCGTGCGCGAGCCGAGCCTCGGCCCCTGTTTCGGCGTGAAGGGGGGCGCCGCCGGCGGCGGCTATGCCCAGGTCGTGCCCATGGAGGACATCAATCTCCATTTCACCGGCGACTTCCACGCCATCGGCGCCGCCAACAATCTGCTCGCGGCGCTGGTCGACAATCACGTCTATTGGGGCAACAAGCTCGATATCGACACGCGCCGCGTGACCTGGCGCCGGGCCGTCGACATGAACGACCGGGCGCTGCGCGAAATCGTCACCGCGCTTGGCGGGGCCGCCAACGGCTACCCGCGCGAAGCAGGCTTCGACATCACCGTGGCGAGCGAGGTGATGGCCATCTTCTGCTTGGCTTCCGACCTCGCCGATCTGCAACGGAGGCTCGGGCAGATCCAGATCGGCCAGACGCGGGACAAGAAACCCGTCACGGCGCGCGACCTCTCCGCCTCCGGCTCAATGGCGGCGTTGCTCAAGGACGCGCTCGCGCCTAACCTGGTGCAGACGCTCGAGAACAACCCCGCTTTCATTCATGGCGGCCCCTTCGCCAATATCGCGCATGGCTGCAATTCGGTGATCGCCACCAAGGCTGCGCTCAAGCTCGCCGATTACGTGGTCACCGAGGCGGGCTTCGGCGCCGATCTCGGCGCCGAGAAGTTCTTCGACATCAAATGCCGCAAAGCGGGGATCAAGCCCGATTGCGTCGTCATCGTCGCCACCATCCGCGCGCTCAAGATGCATGGCGGCGTCGCCAAGGACGACCTGAAGAAGGAGAACGTCGCGGCGCTGGAGAAGGGCTTCGCCAATCTCGAGCGCCACGTCAATAATCTCAGGCGCTACGACGTGCCGGTCATCGTCTCAGTCAACCGCTTCTCGACCGATACCGAAGCCGAGATGGCGCTGCTCAAGCGCCTGTGCGCCACGCTCAACGTGGAATGCGTGCTCGCCGACCATTGGGCGCAAGGGGGCGCCGGCGCCGAAGAGCTCGCCCGCACCGTGGTGCGCACCATCGAGACCACGCCG
>DASUZQ010000280.1:0-4289 GCA_036376815.1 Methyloceanibacter sp.
CGCTCTGAGGCTAGGGTTTGGCTATAACGCGACAGTTGCGTTGAGGCGCCGAGTGTTCCCGGGTCTGCCGGAGCGAGCCTCGGCGTTGTTGGTTTTCTCCTTGAGGCGCCGCCTTCAGAGCCGGCGCCTTTGTCTTGCGGCGGCATTGTGCGGCAGCGCTCGCCGTGGCGGCCGCGCGTCCTTCCATGCTAGGTGTCTAGCCCTCGCTTGACGGGGGAATGGACCCGATGCCGAAGATCGCCTCGATCTTTCGCTCTTCTTGGTGCCTCGCCGCGGTGCTGACGGTGGCGCTGCCTGCTAGCCAAGCGGCTGCGCTCGAATGCGCCGACAAGGAGATTTCCGCGCGAGGCCCGACTTTTACGCCGTCGCCTGAGACGTCGATGGAAGCCGCCAAGACGGAATGGCTCAAAAAGGCCACCGAGATCTTCAGCGACGCGACGATGGAGACGGCGAAGGATCCCAAGATCATGTGCGCGAGCCAAGGGCTGTACAGCAACTGCACCATCACTGCCGTGCCGTGCGGCGCGACGCCGGCCAAGCCCAAAGCGAACTGACGCTCCGACGCCTCACCCTCGCCCGCGAGGGGAGAGGGATACGCGACGAGGCCTCAGCAAATTACCGATGAGAACCAAACGGCTCTTCCCGACTGGGAGAGCGTCAAGCACGACTTTGTCCATGGCGACTGGTCGCAAAGGCGAATCGCGCTGGCGCACGGCGTCAGCGAGAATGAGTTCGGCACGGCCCAAAGGGGGGCCTTTCCCTGGCTTGTCCCAACTTTGCACGCTCGTTTACCGGCTGTTAACCATGCTGTCCGAAGGTGATCACTGCGGCTTTGAAAGCGTCGGCCAAGGTCTGATCATGGGGGCCCAAGAGTTCGCATTGAAGAGGCAACCCCGCCACCCCATATGGTTAACCGTGGTTGATGGAGACTTGCGATGACGGCAAGTACAGGTTGGTCGCTGCAACGCGGCATCTACCAGGCGCTGGCGAATTCCTCCGAGCTTGGCGCGCTCCTCGGCGGCACTCGCATCTATGACGATGCGCCGCAAGCCGCGAGCTATCCCTTCATTACCCTCGGGCAAAGCCTCGTTCGCGACTGGAGCACTGGCACTGAGGACGGCGCCGAGCATTTGCTGACCCTGCATGTCTGGTCGCGCGCCGGCGGCAAGAAGCAGGTGCACGACATCATCGAAGCGATCAAGTCGACCTTGCACGATCAGCCGCTGACGCTGGTCGATCATGACCTCGTCAATCTGCGCCACGAATTCTCCGAGGCGCGCCCCGACCCTGACGGCGACACCTACCATGGCATCGTGCGCTACCGCGCGGTGACCGAGCCCGCTCACGCTGTCGCAGCCTAGTCTCGACTTTCAAAGTAAAGGCCGTTCCTCGACCTTAGCGGCCATAGGTCGCGATGCGCGTCTGCTTGCGCTATAGGAGGCTCTCCGAAACGCAAGGGGAGGCGACGCTAGGTCAAATGCCACCTTGGACGACGCTCACGGACCTTTTTGAGCGCTTCACTCACCCTGGAGCGCACGCAGGGAATTTGCGCGAGGAGGAGTTGCGGCTGGCGGCGGCAGCCTTGCTCGTCCACGCCACGGCAATCGACGGAGAGGTTGCCCCCGAAGAGCGCCGCAAGCTCAAAGCTCTGCTGCAAACGCATTTCGGGCTTGGCGACGATGAAACGCGCCGGCTCATTCGCGAGGCGGAAGTCCGCGAGCACGACGCCGTCGATCTTTACCGGTTCACCAGCGTGCTTTGCGGCCAACTCGACCAGGAAGGCCGCAAGCAGATCATCGAGATGCTGTGGGAAATCGCCATGGCCGACCGCGTGGTGCACGAGTTCGAGTCGAACCTCGTCTGGCGGGTGGCCGAGCTGCTTGGGGTCTCGGCCCGCGATCGCGTGCTGATGCGGAAGACGGTCGCAAGCCGGCTTGGCCTGGAGGCAGAGAGCTAGTTGCCACTGCCAATTGGTCACCAAGGGCGGCGGCGCTGTGAAACTCGAGCCGTGGCAGGCCATGGCCGAGGAGGTCGATGTCGGCGACGCTTTCACCATTACCGCCGGCTGCGACAAGCACTTCAAGACCTGCAAGGCGAAGTTCGACAACAGTGTGAACTTCCGCGGCTTCCCCCATGTGCCTGGGATCGACTTCGCGCTAGCCGTGCCCGACCGCGGCGGCAAGAACGACGGGGGCAGCATGAATTAGCGGCACTAACTCGCAGGCACGGGGAAGCTGCGGATCTCGGCGGCGACGTCGGGATGGCTCGCTGCGAGCGCATCAGCGTTGCCGAGTTCCACATCCTCGGTTGGCACGACGCCCGGCCATTCGGTGCTCGCGCCCAAGAACCAGCGGCGCTGACCGATGATGCGCGCGGTGTGGAAGGTGTTGCCGGGGATGAAGAGCTGCACGCGCTGGCCGTCGCGGAGGTCTGAGCCGACGACCGCCAGCGTATGGGTGCCGTCGTCATGCAGCATCAGCACTTCGATCGGGTCGCCGAGATAATGGTGGTAGAGTTGGTGGTTCTTGATGCGGTGAAGCTTCACCGGGGCAGCCGGCGACATCATGAAATAGAGCGCCGAGCCTAGAGGCCGCCCATCGGAGAAGGGCGCCGGCAGGCCCCCTGGCGCGATCGACATTTTGCTCAAATAAGTCTCGCGCACGTAACCACAGGTGGCGTTCGGCTCGAGCTTGAGCAGTCTGCGGATCTCTTCGGCGTTCAGTTGGTTCGCCATGGCGTCTCCAGCTTGAGTGTCCGGCGTTCGCACGAATGTTACGCCCTCGAGCGCTGCGAACGTAACCCCTCCGGTGGTTGACATGCGGGTGGCTTTTGCAGCTTTGCGATGGGTTCGCTCACTTGGGTCGAGGGCCCACAATCCCCCAGCACGATGAGAATTTGATGATGGAACGCGAGGTCATTGTCGCGCGACCCGCCAACAGGAGGCGTGAATGCTGAATCTTGCCTGGCTTCTCACCGGCGGCTTTGCCAAGGGATACCGTACCCAAATCCTTGGGCTCACCACGGCGATTTCGACCATCGCGTTATGGGCCGTCGGCGATACGGCGCTTACCGACTTCATCGCCAAATTGCCGGTGATCTTCGGTGGGGCTGGGCCTTGCCGCGCTCGGCGCCAAGGTTAACGATGCGAGCCGGCCCGCACCGCAAACCGCCAAATCGAGCAAGGCGAAATGACCCGTTGCAGACTCGTTCATGGGAGGTTCATGCAGGTTCCAATAGCGTTGCCAGATTAATGACGAGCAGCGGAACCTGAAAACCATGCGCCGGGTCATCAAAGAGGCGGCTGTCGCGGCCGTCGTCGGCCTCTTGTTGACGGCATCTGGCCAAGCCGCCGAACAAAACTGCCTGCCCTGGGCATCGGCGGCGCCGGTGATCGCGAAAAACTCCCTGCTGCCGGCCAATATCATTTACCAGATGGTGCAATCGCGCACGGGCGGACAGATCATTCATGCGAGCCTTTGCGATCAGGACGGCCGGTTTTTCTATAAACTCGTCGTGCTTGGGGCCAAGGGCGACGTCACCAACGTCACCGTTGACGCTCTGACCGGCCAGCCTTAGGAGGAACTGGGGCGCGACAAGCGCTTCGGGAGGGTATGAGGATGCGGCTTCTCGTCGTGGAAGACGATCCAGACCTCAATCGGCAGCTCGTATCGGCGCTGAGCGATGCGGGCTATGCGGTCGATACCGCCTTCGACGGCGAGGAGGGGCATTTCCTCGGCGATACCGAGCCTTACGACGCCGTGGTGCTTGACCTCGGCCTTCCCAAGAAAGACGGCATCAGCGTTCTCGAGCAGTGGCGGCGCGACGACCGCAAGATGCCGGTGCTTATCCTGACGGCGCGCGAGCGGTGGAGCGATAAGGTCGCCGGCATGGACGCCGGCGCCGACGATTATGTGGCCAAGCCCTTCCACATGGAGGAGGTTCTGGCGCGCTTGCGGGCGCTGCTCAGACGCTCGGCAGGGCATGCCCGGAACGAGCTCGAATGCGGGCGCCTTCGCCTCGACACCAAATCGGCAAGGGTGACGGTCGACGGGCAGGCGGTGAAGCTCACCTCCCACGAATATCGCGTGCTTGCTTATCTGATGCTGCATCGCGCCCGCGTGGTCTCCCGGACCGAGCTGGTCGAGCATCTCTATGAGCAGGACTTCGACCGCGATTCGAACACCGTCGAGGTCTTCATAGGACGCCTGCGCAAGAAGCTTCCAGTGGATATCATCAAGACCGTCCGGGGGCTCGGCTACCGCCTCGCGGACGAGAGCGATGAGGCCTAA
>DASUZQ010000281.1:0-2976 GCA_036376815.1 Methyloceanibacter sp.
GAGACCGCCTCACATGACCAAGCCACGCAAGCCGGCCTCCTTCCGGCTCGAAGAGATCGAAGTCGTCGGTACCCCGCTGCCGCCGCCGGCGATTGCCACCGACGCGGCGCAACTGCCGGCGACGGTGCGCGCACTTCCGGCGCTCGAGCGCGGCTGGCGTTGGGGCAGCATTCTGCTTGCCGCCGTCGGCGGACTCGTCGGGCTCGCCTCGGTCGTCTGGCTGCACGACCTCGTGCGCGAGATGATGGCGCGGCAGGATTGGATCGGCTGGACCACCATCGGGCTCCTCGGCCTCGCTGTCCTCGCGCTTCTGATGATCATCCTGCGCGAGGCTGCCGGCCTCGCCCGGCTTGGCCGGCTTGGAAGGCTTCGCCACGAGGCCGACGCCGCAGCACTCGAAGGCGACAAGGCGCTCGCGCTCGACGTGGTCAGCCGGCTGAAGCGCCTCTATCACGGGCGCAAGGACCTCGCCTGGGGGCTTTCGCGGCTTGCCGAGCACGAGGCCGACATCATGGATGCGGCCGAGCTGTTGCGGTTGTCAGAGCGCACGCTCGTCGCGCCACTCGATCCGATCGCGCGCAGCATCGTTGCGGCCTCCGCCAAGCGGGTCTCGGTGGTGACCGCGGTGAGCCCCGGCGCGCTCATCGACATGCTGTTCGTGGCGTCCGAAAATTTGCGCATGCTGCGCCGGCTCGCCACGCTCTACGGCGCGCGCCCCGGCACGCTCTCGCTGCTCAAGCTCGCCCGCATGGTCGTCACCCATATCGTGCTGACCGGAGGCATCGCGCTTGGCGACGACGTGATCCAACAGCTCGTCGGGCACGGGCTCACGGCGAAGCTCTCGGCCCGTCTCGGCGAAGGCCTGTTCAACGGCGCGCTCACCACGCGGATCGGGCTCGCGGCAATCGATGTTTGCCGACCGCTTCCCTATATCGAAGTGCAGCGGCCGCGCTTTCGCGAGCTTGTGGCTGAAGTTGCCGGACTTCGCTAACGGACGAATCGAGCGTTGCGCGAGCGCCACAGGCCCAGTGGATAATGGGGATAAGCGATTCGCTCCCTCTCGCGCCGTGCGCCCTCTCATGTAGGATGACAACTGTGAGCGGACGGATTGTCGAAGGTGCTGACGGGATCATCCGAAGGTATCTGAGGAGCAATCCAAAAGGTGTCTGAGGAGGACTCCGAAGGCACTGGAGATGATCCGAAAACTCACTCGGGCTAGGCAAGCCCTAAGTCGTCCGCAGCCATGGGCGGCTAAAGGCGGAGGGGTTAGCAAGCGCAGAGTGCCACGGCCTGTCGGCTTTGCCGCAATGCCGTGAGGTAGAGTCGATGGGGCTCTTTGCGCAGCACGCTCAACCGCCGAACCCCGGTTCCAATCTGGCCAAGATTGGGATCGCGTCGCAGCCACGCGACGTTAAATAACGGGCCTAGGCCGGGGTCACGCCGCCGCTTTGTGGGGAACCATGAAGCCGAGCGCGTGGTCCAGAGACCGAAAGGTCTCGCGGCGCCGAGATGATCGTCCCGAACGGGCGTGAGGCTCGACATCGCACAGGGAGGCGGGGCTTCGGCTCCGCCTTTCCTTTTTGCGCATCCCCTTTTTTGAGCGATTTCGTCCTCTTAGCGTGCGCGTCGCGGTCCGCTAAGATGCCGCCGACATGATTTCGTCAGCGGGTGGGAAGCGTAGGATGTTGGGCCGTTCCGGGGTTGGGTTTCCTCTTGGGCTGTTGGCCGTCGCAAGCATCGCGCTCCTTCTTGGCTGCTCGACGGTCGAGCGTCTCGGCGGAACGAAGAAGGAAGGCGTCAGCACCGATAGCGCAGCCCGCTACGTGACGCCCGAGGACCCCATGGCGCGGCCCATTCAGGTGGCATGGACCTCGGCCAGAGCGAGCAATTGCGGATTCATGTTCGATCCGGTGAAGCTCAAGGACGACTTCATGCGAAACGAGAGCCGAACGGTCACCGATCCCTATCAGCTCCAGAGGATCTCCCAAGCCTACGATTACACGCTCGAGTCGGTGGGAGACACGATCAAGTCCGATCCCAAATATTGCACCAGAGAGCGCACCGACGCGATCCGCGCCGATCTCAGGCGCTATCTTGCCGGAGACTACTCGCCGACGGCGAAGCTTGCGCGCTAGCGCGCGTCCGGCGCTGATTGCGCCTTTGGCGGTGCGCTCTGCACCGTGGCAACCGGTCCGGTCACACTGCAGGCTCTGAGGACAAGCGGCCAACCATAGCCGCCGACCAGCACGGCGAGCGCAAGGCCGATGCCGACGACCGCGATCCCGATCTTGGCAAGCCCGTTGCCGCGCTTGCGCTTGGGTCGTGGCGGCAGGATGGGCGCGGCGAGGATCTCGATCAGTTCGCCGGCGAGGATCGCCTCGAAGGCTGATTCGAATCTGCCATGCGCGTCCTTCAACGCCTGGACGCGTTGGGCAACCACATCGTCATGCTCGAGCACCTTGTCGACGGCGCGCGTCTGCTCGCGCACGAGCTGGCCGTCGACATAGGCCACGAGCAGTTCGTCACTGAGCTCGGTCATGGTCGTGTTCCTGTGGCCTCTGCCGGATAGAGAGTCTCGATGGTGGCGCTCGCATTCGTCGGCGCCGGCGAGCCTGAGCTCAAGCGATCGGCAAGGCTTGCACTCGCCCGGATCAGGCGCGCCTGAATCGTATCGGCATCAGAATCGAGGACCTTGGCGGCAGCCTCGTAGTCGAAGCCCTCGCCATAGACGAGGAGCAACGTGCTTCGCTGCTGCGGCGGCAATTGGCCGAGAAACGTCGCGGTGAAGGCATCGAAATCGGCGCCTCGATCCTTGGGAAAGATCCGGTCGAAATCCTCCTCGCTCGATTTGGCCTGGCGCAACGGATCGGCGTGATCGCGCAGCTCGCTGAGCCACAGCCGATAAATCTCGGTGAAGGCAAAGCGGTCGAGCGGGGTGCCACGCTGATACCGGTGATGCTCGGCAAGCATGTGCTG
>DASUZQ010000282.1:0-2304 GCA_036376815.1 Methyloceanibacter sp.
GCTCGACCGGAGCGGCGAGATCGACCGCATGCTTCTCGGCAGGGTAGGCTTCTCCCGTGAGCAGGGCCTGGTTGACGTAGAGATCGCGGGCGACAAGAAGCCTGCAATCGCCTGGCACGATGTCGCCGGCACGGAGCTCGACCACGTCTCCCGGCACTAGCCGGTCGACGGCGACCTCCACAACCTTGCCGTCGCGGAGCACCTCGGCCTTGAGCCCCACCGACCGGCGCAAGGCGTCGACCGTATTCTCAGCCCTCGCCTGCTGGACCACGTCGAGCACCACACTCAACAGGATGATGCCGACGATGAGGGCGAAGCTCGTCACCTCGCCGGTCCAGGCCGAGAGGCCGCTTGCGAACAGGAGAATAAGGATCAGAGGGTTGGCGAAGCGGTCGAGAACTTGACGCCACAGCGGCCGGCGGCGATGAAGGAGCGCGTCGTTCGGACCGTATTTGGCGAGACGCCGTTCGACCTCCCTGGCGCTCAAGCCCTCACGCGTCGACCCGAGCTCGGCGAGCAACCGGGGCAACGGCACGTTCCAGGGCAGAGTCTCGGACATCGTTGCGGGCTCATGCGCCACTCCGCTTCTGGAATGTGGGCTATTTCCAGAAGGATTTCACCTTGGCGAAGTCTGCATGCGCCTTTTGGGCGCGGTCGAGCAGCTGATCCACGTCGGCCGCTTTCGGCCTCAACAGCCCTTGCGCATCTTCCCCGAGGTCGTGTCCATTGGCGGCCAGAGCCTCGCGCTGCGCGAGGTCGTTCAGCGCGCCGAGATGATCCTGCAGGTCCTTCAGCGCGGCTAACGCCGCCTCGCGCCGCTTGCCGTTCTCCTCGCCGGGAAAGACGCCGGCGAAGAACTCGACGGCGTAGCGCAAATTCTTCGCCCTGATGCGTAACTTATGGCGCCTTTTGACATCGAGCGCGCGCAAATCTGCACCCTTCTCGCGGATCCGTTTTCGCCCGCGAGCGAGCAATTCGGCGGCATGCTCGGCGATCGCCTCCTCGCGGCGCTTGCCCAAGTCAGGGTCGCGCGTCCACGGTCCAGCCTCGATCCACTCGGCGACCTCGAGCAGCACGTTGCGAAACCGGTCGGAGCGGACCGATTGGGCCGCCGCCCCATAGGCTTTGGCGCGGGCGGTGGTGAAGGCGCGACGAGCCTCGGCCAGGCGTGCATCGTCGCCACGGGTCTTGCTCATTGGCTGCAAGATGTCGGCTTCGAAGACGTCGAGATCGCGCGCCGGTCCGAGCTCGTTCGTGATCCATTTCAACTCGTCCCTGATCCTGTCCTGCTCTGCATCGGCAGCGATCTTCTCGAAGGCGACAATGGCGGCGCGCAGGCGCCGGAGGCCGATGCGCATTTGGTGCAAGGATTGGGCATCGCCCGCGCACACGCCGGGCTCATTGACGATGATCTGCCTGAGGCAGCTTTGCGCGACGGCGCGGAAGGCCTCCTGGCAGGAGAGCTTGCCGTCGAGATCGAGACGCCCAGCCTTCTCGGCTCCAGGCGCGGCATTCCCGGCGAGCTCGTAGCCGCGCTCGGCTTTCGTCTTCACCGCGAGCCGCAATGGCACGGTCGCGGCGAGGCTGCGCGCGAGGCGAAAGAGCTCGGCCGGATCGCCTCTCATCAGCTCGAGCTCGACCTCAAACACGGGAGCCTGACGCTGTGCCGTCTCGATCTCGCCGCGATCGACGGCAACTTCAATATCGGACCCGCCGCTTGCGACATGATAGACGCCTCGTTCGATGCTGGTCTGGAACAGCGGCCGCAAGCGCTCGGCCATGCCGTCTTTCAACAGCGGCTCGAGCGGCGTGCCGGCGGCGAGTTTGAGATCCGGCCAAGGGCCACTTACCTGCCGCTCCCATTCCGGCCGTTCGAACAGCTCTGCCATGCCGTTCATGCCCTTGATGGTCTGCACATAGCCTTTGCCGGTATTGCGCACGCGCAGGCAAAGACCTGCCTCATGCAAGGCAAGGGTGTCGGTGTCGTAATAGACCGAGACCAGGGTCTGCCGGTCGAGCCTTATTCCGGCAAGCAGAGGATGCGCTTCGATAGCGGCAAGATCGGCGGGATCGAATTCAAGTTTAAGCTCGAACTCTCTTGGCTCACGTTTGGCCTTATCACTATCCGACATAACCGCAACTCTTACGCTGGCGCTGAAACTATCATGTCTGAAGAAGCTCAATCTTGCGGGAAAAATGTCATGGAACTGTCACAAAACGACAGTTACCGGGGGGACGCAGGCAGTCTAGGTCGGAGGCGTCGGCGCCGGCGGTTCGCCTGAAGGCGCGGGCGCCTCGGATTCC
>DASUZQ010000283.1:0-4383 GCA_036376815.1 Methyloceanibacter sp.
ATAGGCCGAGAGCGACCAATAGGGCATGCCGAACCAGCGGCGGACGGCGTTGAAATGGGTGTTGGCCCACAGCGCCATCTCGTAGCTCCAGTCGCCGAACAGAGCGAGCCACTTGGCGTAGCGAACCACCACGTCGAACTCGTCGCCATGCATGATGAGATAGCGCCGGCCGTCGGCGCCGACATGGATGGCGTTCCGCTCGATGGAGATGCCGCCGAAGCGCGCGCCGCAATAGTCGCGCATCGCCTCGTCGTGATTGCCGGGGATGAAGATGATGTCGTTGCCCTTGCGCACGCGGCGGAGCAGCTTCTGCAGCACGTCGTTGTGGGCTTGCGGCCAGTAGGCGCCGCGCTTGACGCGCCAGAAATCGACGATGTCACCGACGAGATAGATGCGGTCCGCTTCGGTGTCGCGCAGAAAATCGAGGAAGGCTTCGGCCTGGCAGGCCTTGGTGCCTAGATGCAAGTCCGAGACAAAAAGAGTGCGGTATCGCTTCGTCCCGGAGTGCTGCACGTCATCGATGTCCGTTCTCATTTCTAAGAATCCGGACCTAAAGTGATTTTGTTTCAGGCTTGTGACAAAAGACGCCACACCGTTAACGGATGCCATGGACGCGTTGAGGGTGAAGGAGCGGCTGGAGACGGCGCTTGGCGCGATCGTGACGGCGCTCGCGCCGATGCCGGTCGGATTTGGACTCACCGGCTTCAGGGTCGAACTCGCCGACGGGCGGAGGCTCGCCGTCAAGGCACGGCAGACGTCGGCGAGAGTCGATCTTCGACTCGAGGGCTACATGCTCGGAGAACTCGCCCGCCATTCGACGCTGCCGGTCCCCGCCGTCCACCTCTCAGAGCCCGACCTTCTCGTCATGGATTTCATCGAGACTGACGGCGGCGGCATCACGCCTGCCGTCGAGCGCCACGCCGCCGAGCTGATCGCGGCCTTGCATGCCGTACCCCGCTCCTTCTTCGGCTATGAGCGCGATACGTTGATCGGGCCGCTGCCGCAGCCGAACCCGCAAATGGATCGCTGGATCCCCTTCTTTCGCGATCATCGGCTGCTCGCCATGGCGTGCGCCGCGCAAGCCGAAGGAAGGTTGCCGGCCAAGCTCCTTACACGGCTCGAGCGCCTGGCGGAGCGGCTCGACACCTACCTCACCGAGCCACGCCACCCAAGCCTGCTGCACGGCGATTTGTGGACTGGAAACGTGCTGGTGCGCGGGCAACGAATCGCCGGCTTCGTCGATCCCGCAATTTATTGCGGCCACCCCGAGATCGAGCTCTCCTTCACCACCATGTTCGGGACGTTCGGGCCGGCCTTCTTCGAGGCCTATGAGGCACTGCTCCCTTTGGAGCCCGGCTTTCATGAGCTGCGGTCAGGCCTCTACAAGCTCTACCCGACGCTCGTGCATGTGAGGTTGTTCGGCTCGGCCTATGTTCCGCCAATCGAGCGGACGCTGGCGCAGCTTGGCCTGTGAGTCAAAAAAGAACCGGCCCGGGATGCCCGGGCCGGTCTTCCCTGCGAAACGAGCCGAACTCCTAGATGGGCTCTGGCTCGCCCCCCCATTTTGTTCCTAAGCCGCTAGTGTCGAAGATCAGGTTCCCTCAAGATCTCGCGCGCTTCAGTCTTTCTTACGCTTCTGGCGTCTGGCCCCCCGGCCCCGCCGTCGTCGTGATCAAAAGCTAGCCTAGCGCCAGCCGCTCATTCAACATTGGACAAGGATGCTGACGCAAAAGGAGCGGCACCTGTTGCTGAAATGCAAAACACGGGGTCTGTCGGCTTTGCCGATTCAGGCCGAAGTGATTTTATATAGCGATTTCAATATGGTAGATTGTTGCGGCAGGCCTCTTGCCGCTGGCCGTCCCACGCTCAGTTCTACGGCGCAGAGCGTCACAATTGGCCGATTGTGGCGAAATCTTTGCAGGCCTCTGTGGCCCTTTCGCAACGCACCAAGATCGGGCTGCCCGAAGGCTCTGAAACTGATTCTCTCGCAAGCGCGGCGCTGCTAGCGGTGCAAGGACACGCTCGCTGCCGGACGATAGGTGCCGGTGTCCTCATTGAGCTGCACGATGTTGATCTCGAGGCCCGCGTCGGAAACGTTGAGGCTCAAGCGGCCGGAGAACTTGTCGCCGGAGATCCGGGCATGGATCAAGTCGTCCTTCGCCGTCCCGGTCACGCCGCCATTGGCATCGTAGGTCTTCTCGTTCCACGAGCCTCTGATCTTTCCGCCCTTATCGGTGAGCTTGAGAGTGGCGTCGATCCTGTAGTCGCTGCCGGCGCAGCGTAGGTCCTGGGTGAGGTTGCTGCCGGTCACCTTGTAGGTCGCCTTGCAGGCCACCTTCACCGCATCGCCCTTCGCCGGGGTGACCGTTCCGCCGCCCTTCCAATCGCCGCTCAGTCTGTCGAAGGGAGTGCCGGCCGGGTCGGCAGGCTCACCTAGAGATGGAAGAGCCAGGCCCGCGGCAAGGGCGAGTGCCGCGAGTGGCATGGCCCAATGGGCCGGCGACGAAAACAAGCGATATCCCATTGGTATCCCTCTGCGTAGGAAGGTCAAAATTGGCGTAGGAACAAACCTTTATGATGGCAGGCGTTGCCGCCGCTCGCGCCCTTAGTGCATCATGCAAAAAAATCGAGGCAGGGGGAAGATCAATGAAGCTGGTGCGTTACGGCGAACGTGGGGCGGAAAAGCCCGGAATTCTGGACTCTCAAGGCGTTATTCGCGACCTCTCAGGCGTGGTGCAGGATATCGCCGGGGAGGCGCTCGGACCTGCGGGCCTGATGCGCATCAAGGACCTCGATCTCGGCAGCCTACCGGCGGTCAAAGGCCGTCCGCGCCTCGGACCTCCCATCGCGATGGTGCCGAAATTTCTCGGCATCGGGCTGAACTACCGGGACCATGCCGAAGAAACCGGCATGCCTATTCCCGAGGCGCCCATCGTCTTTGCCAAGGCCACGTCGTGCATCTCGGGCCCCAACGATCCGATCCTCATTCCCAAAGGCTGGCAGCGCATGGATTTCGAGGTCGAGCTCGCCTTCGCCATCGGCAGCGTGGCGAAGAACGTCTCTGAAGCCGACGCGCTATCCTACGTGGCTGGCTACATGATCGCCGACGATGTGTCGGAGCGGAGCCTGCAGAAGGGCGGCCCAGGCGAATGGATCAAAGCCAAAAGCTATGACAGCTTCGGGCCTCTCGGGCCGTGGTTTGTCACCAAGGATGAAGTCCCAGACCCGCAAGCGCTTGGGCTCGCGCTCGACCTCAACGGCACGCGCATGCAGACCGGTAACACCTCGACCATGATCTTCAGCGTGGCCCATCTCGTGAGCTATATCAGCGGCTTCATGACGCTGATGCCCGGCGACGTCGTCACCACCGGCACGCCGCCAGGCGTCGGCATGGCACGCAATCCGCGGGTGTTCCTGAAGGAAGGCGACCGGCTCACGCTCACGGTCGAGGGGCTGGGCGAGCAGCGCCATACGGTGGTGGCCGAGGCTTAGCGCCCTTGTTCGTCGTCCCACCAATCGTGGAAATGGTGCACCGGCCCCCTGCCGTGGCCTGAGCCCACGTCGAGCTCGTCGGCGGCGAAGATTGCCGCCGTGACATACTCCTTGGCCGAGGCGACCGCTTCAGCGAGGGAGGCGCCTTTGGCGAGCTCGGCAGCGATGGCCGCCGACAGCGTACAGCCTGTGCCGTGGGTGTTGCGGGTCTCGGCGCGCGGCGCCTCGAAGCTCACGGGCTCCGTCCCGTCAAAGAGGATGTCGGTGGCGGTCGGGCCTTCGCTGTGGCCCCCCTTGATCAGGACCGATCGGGCGCCAGCCTCTTTCAGCTTCCAAGCTTGCATCCCCATCTCATATTCGTTGCGCGCGGGCGAGCAGGCGAGCAGCGCCGCAGCCTCGGCGAGATTGGGGGTGATCAGGGTTGCGAGCGGGATCAGAATCGAGCGGAGCGCATCGACCGCCTCGGGATCGAGCAGCGGGTCGCCGCTTGCCGCGATCATCACCGGATCGAGAACCACCGGTACGCCGGCAAAATCCTTGAGACCCTCGGCGACCGCCTCGATGACCGGGCCGGTGGCGAGCATGCCGATCTTGATGGCATCGACCTCGAGATCCGTGGCGACCGCACGCATCTGGGCGAGCACGAAGTCGGGCGGCACCACATGCACGGCCTCGACGCGCTGCGTGTTCTGCGCGGTCAGCGCCGTGATCACGCTCGCGCCATAGACTTTGAGCGCCGAGAAGGTCTTGAGATCAGCCTGAATGCCGGCGCCGCCGGAGGAATCAGAGCCAGCAATGGTGAGCGCGATCGCCGTCATGACGGCGCTCTAGCCGATTTTTGCGAGCCCGGGAAACATTTCGAGCATCCAACCCGAGATCAGGGTCATGGAG
>DASUZQ010000284.1:0-4285 GCA_036376815.1 Methyloceanibacter sp.
TCCCAGGCTCAGCGTTCTCTTCTCTGTCGCTTGGTTCGCCGTCAATGCTGCCACGCCACTCGGGGCCGCGACAGAGCAAGCGGGGCCGCCTTCCGCACAAGCACCCGCATCGTCGGCGTCCGCCGAGGTGACCAAGGTGCCGGTCGGCTATCTCAAGCAGCAGGTGAAGCGGCCGATCCCGCTGTCGCGGCTGCATGTCGAGCCTGAGGACTACGGAATTGCCGGCGCGGAAATGGCGCTCAAGGACAACAACACCACAGGGCGTTTCACCAAGCAGGAATTCACCCTCGACATCGAACGCGTGGCCGTAGGCGGCGACGCGCTCGCAGCCTTGCAGAAACTCGTCGACAGCGGACATCACTTCATCCTCGTCGATGCGCCGGCGGAGACGCTTCTTGCGCTCTCCGACGCGGTCAAGGGAAAGGACGTGCTCCTGTTCAACGTGCGCGCCGAAGACGAGGAGCTGCGCCAGGAACAATGCCGGGCGAACATCCTGCATACGGCGCCGGACCGCTACATGCTTGCCGACGCCCTCGCGCAATATCTCGTGTGGAAGAAATGGCAGCGCTGGTTCGTGGTGAAGGGGGTGTTCCCCGAGGACCTCGCTTACCTCGAGGCCATGCGCCGGGCGGCGAAGCGCTTCGGCGGCACGATCGTGGAGGAGCGGGAATATAAGGAGGCGCCGGGCGCTCGCCGCTCTGATACCGGCGAGCAGCAGATCCAACAGCAAATGCCGGTGTTCACGCAAGGCGCGCCGTCTTACGACGTGCTGGTGGTCGCCGACGAGAAGGAAGTATTCGGTCCCTACCTTCCCTTCCGCACCTGGGACCCGCGGCCGGTCGCCGGCACCGCGGGTCTCGTCGCCGTGAGCTGGCACCCGGCGCATGAGCAATGGGGCGCCACGCAAATGCAGAACCGGTTCCAACGTCTCGCCAATCGTTTCATGTGGCCGGTGGACTATCAGGCTTGGATCGCGGTGCGCGCCATCGGCGAGGGAGCGACGCGGGCGCGCAGCGCCGACTTCGCCCCGGTCAATGCGGTGATCCGCAGCCAGGACCTCAACCTCGCGGCGTTCAAGGGACAGAAGGTCACCTTCCGCTCCTGGGACGGGCAACTCCGGCAGCCGATCATCGTCACCGGCCCCGATCTTCCAGTTTCGATCTCGCCGCAGGAAGGATTCCTGCATGAGGAGGCCGAGGTCGACACGCTCGGGGTCGATCAGCCTGAGACCAAGTGCAAGTTCAAATGACGCCGGCGATGAAAGCGCCGGCCAAGGGAGGTCATGAATGAGACGGACCAAGTGCCTCGCCATCGCTGTTGCCGTCGCGGGCTTCTGTTGCCTTTCCGGCAGTGCGTTCGCCTATACGGTCTATGTCTCGAACGAGAAGGGCAACTCGATCAGCGTGATCGACGGAGCCACGCTCGAGATCAAGGAGACCGTGCCGGTCGGCCAGCGTCCGCGCGGCATCATGCTGACCAAGGACGGCAAATCGCTGCTCATCTGCGCGAGCGACGACGACACGGTGCAGATCCTCGACCTCGCCAGCAACAAGATCGTCGGCACCCTGCCGTCCGGTACAGATCCTGAGCTGCTCAATATCCACCCCTCAGGCAGTCCGGTTTACATCGCCAATGAGGATGACAGCCTCGCCACGGCGATCGATCTCAACGAGCGCAAGGTGGTGGCCGAAGTTCCGGTCGGGGTCGAGCCTGAAGGCGTCGGCGTGAGCCCGGACGGCAAGACGCTGATCGTCACCTCAGAGACGTCGAACATGGCGCACTTCATCGACACGGGGAGCTACGAGATCATCGACAACGTGCTGGTCGGCACGCGCCCGCGCTTTGCCGAGTTCTCCGCCGACGGATCGCAACTCTGGGTGACCTCGGAGGTGGGAGGCACGGTTTCGGTGATCGACACCAAAACGCGGAAGATCATCAAGACCATCGGCTTCGAAATCCCCGGGGTCAGGCCCGAGAACATGCAGCCGGTCGGCGTGCGCATCCTGAAAGACGGCTCGAAAGCCTTCGTCGCACTTGGCCCCGCCAATCACGTGGCGGTCATCGACGCCAAGAAGCTCGAGGTCGAGAAATATCTGCTTGTCGGCCAGAGGGTCTGGCAGCTTGCCTTTACCCCTGACGAGAAATTGCTGTTCACCACCAACGGCAACAGCAACGACGTCTCGGTGATCGACGTGCCGACGCTTGAGGTGATCAAGTCGATGCCGGTTGGCAGCGCGCCCTGGGGCGTCGCCATCTCGGAGAAGTAGGCGGGCTATTTCTCCAGACGCGCGCCGGCCTTGGGCACGATCTTCCAGCCGCGTCCAGCCAAGGAGTCGGTGGCAAGCTGGCTCGCGCTGCCGGTGATCCAGATCTGGCCTTGCGCCCCGGTGTTGGAAACAAGCTGCGCGAGACCGGGGCTCCAATAGACATAGTCCATGGGAACGATGGCGACAGCGCCGGCGCCGGTCTGCATCACCGGCGTGCCGTTGACGTTGAAGAAGGAGTGGACCGGCGAAACGCGCTTGGCGAAGGCGGCGGTGAGTTCGGCCTTGCGGCGATAGGCGAAGCCCTCGGAATAGGTCTTGGCCTGGGCGGTGCGGGCGATGAACACGTCGCGGTCGCCGGCAGATCCGAGCGACATCAGCGAGGCCACAATCACCGCCTTGTCGGTCGGCGTCAGCCCCGGCGTGGCGTAGAACGCATCGACCGTTCCTGGCGACACGCCCATGGCGGCGAGCTTCTCGCGGCCGAGCTGCTCGAGCTCCGCCGCGGTCTTGTCGCGCAACACCTCGCGCACGGTGCTCGTCGTGCCGCCGACGCTGATGGCGATGCCGGCGCCGCCGGTGACGAACGCGAGCCCGATATTGACCCCGGTCTCGCCGACGGCGCTTGCACTTGCCACGCGCGTGAGCTCGGCGTTCAAGGGCTCGAAGGTGGTGTAGGGATCGACGCCGAGATCGAAGGCGAGCTTGCGGCGGGCCTTGCTGCCGCCGGTAAGCGAGGCGACGGTACCTTCCCGGTTGGGGTCGGTCGCCGACATCGAGGCATCGACGCGGTTGAACCAGCCGCCAACGCCCTTCCAGGCTTCGCCCACCGTCTTGCCAGGTGCGGTGACGAGATCCTTCGCGGTCCCGATCGGCTTGAGCGCAGTGCGCCCGGCCGAGGCGACCAAGGTCTCGGCGCTATTGACCTTCTCAAGCTCCGCCGTGGCCGCCACCTCATGCACGCGCATGCGCAGGAGCTCGGTGCCCTCGACGGTGAAGGTCCCGTATTTGGTCTGCATCTGATAGCGGTTGAGAAACCCCTGCACCGTCACCGGCCCGACGATCTTGTGGTAGGGGCTTTGCAGCAAGTCGGGCGGCAACGCCTTGGCCGCTGAGAAGGTCGGGGGGCTCTCGTAACCTTGGGCTGAGCTCGGTGCTGAGGGGAAAGTGGCGAGCGCTGCCATGAGGCCCGCGCCTAGGCAAGTCAACGCTTTGCTCATACCCCCCTCACTTCCCAAGCCCCGGGCGACCAAAGCAACTGCGGGTCACGCGTTCCCGGCTTAGCCGCGATTATATACGCAATCCCGGCGTGGCGATGCCTCAATACGGCGCATCGGCGTCGCCCCGCAACCCTTGCGGGATCGCCAAAATGACGGCACTTCCCGGATGCGTGCGCTGCTCAGCTCGCCCGGCGCAGATCTTGCTCCAGATTCGATGCTTGCCGCTTGAACGCCTCGGCGGCCTCGGCGGTCACCTTCTTCATGGCGCGAACCTGCTCGGCTTGATGCGTCGCATGGCGCTTGATCGGCTCAGCCACGTCGACGCTCGCATTTACCGAGAGCTCGCGGACCTCCTCGGCCTGCTCCATGAGCGCCTCGAGTTGCTTGCGCCAATACGCGCCTTGCAGCTCGACCATCTCGGCCAAGTTCTTGGCGCTCGCCAAGCTCTTCGCCAGATCGAAGCCAGAGTTCACGTTACGCTGGGCAATGTCGATGATCTTGCGGTTGAGCGCCGTCGCCGCTTGCCCGGCGGCATCATAGGAGCGCTCGACGGCGTCGATACCGGCGTCGAGCGTGGCTTTGGCGCGCTCATAGGCCTCGCGCGATTGCATCACCGCCGTGCCGGCAAAGGCGCGCATGGCCTCCGGAATGGCGGTGTCGAGTTTCATGCTCTCGAACTGGGCCAAGGGATTGAAGGTCTCGTTCTTGTTGGCGGTTTCAGTCTTTTTGTTGTTGGCGGCAGCATCGGGATTGAAGGTCATGGTCATGTATCTACACTCTTATTCCCCGCCAGCGTCAGGG
>DASUZQ010000285.1:0-3191 GCA_036376815.1 Methyloceanibacter sp.
GAGCCGCGCCAAGAATCCAACGTCGGCCGGTAGTCGGCGCTTCCCCAATGGCGAATACCCTTCCGTCGCTGAGGCAGATCGCTCGGGACATCAAGCCGGTAGTGCCTGGCAAGACGCGTGAGCCCGAGCCGCAGCACGACCTTGCCGGCGCGTTGCGGCCAGTCATGGCTTCTCTCGGCTTCTTCCAGCCCCTTCAGTTCGCAACAGACATCGACGAGCACTTGGGAAAGCTCGGGGCCCACCGCATCGAGCGCGTGCATGACTCGCTCCTTGGCGGCGATGACCTCGTCGCGCATGGACGCCGCGTCGAGCGGGGCACCCCGCCGCGATCGCCCCGAAGGCGCTGGCGCCGACCAGTTCGCCGTCACCCTCGGGCTCAGATTGGCGAACCAGTAGTCGGCACGGAGACGCTCGCCGGCCTCATATTGAGCGTCGGAAATCAGCGGCCGCCCGCTTCGGCTCTTTCGGCTCTTGAGCCAGCCGAGCGGGCTCTCCGCTTCGTTGACCAGCATCGGCCGTCTTGTGCCGTCGATCTCCTTGGGCGTCACCGACCTTAGCTGATGCTGCTCGCGAAACGGATCGCCCTCAGTTTGCGAGCGCCGAAGCCGTGCCCGTCCCGCCTGCGACAAGACAAGATCGCCTCCGCTTTGTTCGAGCCAGTCTTGCCGCAAGCAAAATTCGACGAGTCGCTTCGGCACGCGCGGTCCTTGCCCAGACGCCGCTGATCGGATGGCCAGCAGAAAACCACCTTTCACTCGGCGAAGCGCGCTTCCCTCTTCAGCCAAGCGCGCCAGCAAGCGCCGCGCTTCCGCCGCTTCGTCGTCAGGATTCCTGCTCATCCCCTCACCCACGTCCCTGGCGCATCGACAGCGCGTCGAGGAGACAGGAAACCGCCCGCTCGAGATGGTTGAGCCGGTAGTCGAAATCAGGGTCGTCGCGCCTGTCCTCCACCAGACCGCAAGCATGAGAGACGGTGGTGCGATCACGCTCGAAAAGGTGGCCGACCTCGGTGAGGCTCACCCCACAGCCGACATGGGCGAGATACATCGCGACCTGCCGGGCAAACGCGGTTCGCGCCGAGCCCCGCGTCCGGCCGCGCAGATCCTCGACAGCAACCTCGAACACGGCGGCGACTGCCGACTCGATCGCCCACCTGACCCGCGAGGTCCCAACCCTGAGTCCAGCCCGCTGAACCTGATACGCATCGCATTCCCCCATGGCTCGCACCGCATCCATCGCCGCTTCTCCTTAAAAATAGGATTAAATACCTATCACACTCTAGGGGATGCCGGCTGGAGCGGGGATAAGTCGCAAGCAAGCGTCGAAATGCGACGGCGGCGCGCAAAGAACCCCGGCGCGGGCTCGATCTGTCCCCACCCAATCCTCACCCCTCCGCCTCGCGCGCATGCTTTGGCGCGCAAGCAAAAGGAGGCGGCAATGGAAGTGAGGAAGCGTTTTGATGCGAACGAGGAGGCCGGATCTGAGCCTAGTCCGGACTCATCCCGCATCTTCGGCACGATGGTCGATGCCGGATCTGGCTGCTATCTCAGGGCGCGCGACCTGCCGCGCCTGATCGCGCTTTGGCCGCATGAGCTTGCGGACCAAAGCCCTGAAGGGAGTTTGCTGATCCTGTCGAAGCTCCGGCGGGCTCTCCGCGCCGAGCGGCGGCGCGCCCTTGCGGGTCATTGGAGCTATGAGCTCAATCGCCACCTTGGCCTGATGACGGCCTACAAGGCTGAACTTGGGTTGATGCGCCGCGCGAAATTGCGGCTCAGGCGCACTGTGCCCGCCGCCGCGCGGTCCACATCTGTCGTTGAGGCGCCGAACGAGGATGCAAAGCTCGCTCGTCGCCCTGGCGAGCCGGCTCGATAGCGGCGGCGGCCGTGTCGTAGCAGAGGATCCGATCGACCTTCATGCCGTCCTGCGAAAGCGGCAACCGCAACCAGAACAACACGATATGGTCGCGCCCTGGCGCAGGCCCGCGGACCACGCCGTGCAGCGGCGAACCCTCCTCCGCCACCCGGGCGTGGATGTCGTGCCAATAGTCAGCGCAAGCACCGGCAAACACCCGGTCGATCCGCTTGCCGGTGATCTCCTCACCGTAAACATCACGGAGGCGCGTGCCGGCCAGTCTGAACCGCGCCTCGCCCAAGCCTTCGGTCAGGTCGATAAGCCCGACACAAGGAAGAAGCTTGGGGACGCTGAAGGGATTGATGTCGGAGCGGGCCGGCATGCGGCGAGAACCCGCAGTTTTCAGCCAATAATCGTAGAGCTCACGCTGACCTTGTGTCACCAACTGAGCCCGAAAAGCCAGTTCTGACAGCATCGGTCTCCCCCTCATAAGCCCTTGGACGGGCTCACCGAATCGCCCCGTTAACCAAGACTATGTGGAGTTTGCGCGCTCGAAGCAAGACCCCAAAACAAAATTCTTGAGGAGTCGCAATAGCTTGTGGTCGCGTGTTACGAGCGCCACTCGATTTGGATGGAGCCCCCTCGGTTAACGAAGGGAGAAGCACGGCGAGAGCTTCACCGCGCTACCTGAAAGTGATTCGTGCGGTTATCTGCGGCGCTGGCCTAGACCCATGCGCTTGGCAAGATCGGAGCGGGCAGCGGCATAGTTGGGTGCGACCATGGGATAGTCGTGCGGCAAGCCCCACTTCTCCCGGTATTCCTCCGGCGAAAGATCGTAGTGAGTCCGCAAGTGGCGCTTCAGCGACTTGAACTTCTTACCGTCCTCGAGACAGATGATATACTCGGGGGTGACTGACCTTTTCACCGGCACGGCAGGCCGAAGCTCTTCCCGCGCGGGCAGGCCGGAGGCTGCCGACGCTCTGCTCAAAGCGTCGAACACGTTGTGGATCACACCGGGAAGGTCAGAAGCGACGACCGGGTTGTTGCTGACATAAGCAGACACGATCTCGGCCGTGAGCTCGACGAGCTCGTTCTTCTCCAGGTTTTGTTCCATTAAGACCTCCTTGGATCAAGCACAGTTCCCGCTCCCAACAAGCCTGGCAACTGTGTGCAAATTGTTGTCATCTCCCGAGTCACAAGGATACTACACGCACCAGATTATGCCGATCTTGTGACGGGAAGTTGCGTTGTTTTCGCAACTAGAAAATGTGTCCGGCATCTAGGTACACACGCTGGGTATATAGCACCTTTCTACAAGTACGCAATCATCAATGACCATG
>DASUZQ010000286.1:0-7711 GCA_036376815.1 Methyloceanibacter sp.
GGGCTCGGGAAGCTATGTAGGAGGTTTGTGATAGAAGCATCACAAAGCCTGGCTGTACCTTAGTCGGACTGCCAAAGGCCGAGGCGCTCGGTCTTGGCCGCGTCAAGCGCCTTGGCGAGCTCAGGTTCGGCGCCATTTTGCGGCGTCGCCCAGCCCTGGCGCACCAGCCAGATGGACAGATCCTGTCCGACGACGCTGCACCGCGCTGCAAAATCCTTGGTCTCGCCGCCTTGCGGCAGCGTGCAGGTCACGGCACGGGAGCGGATGAAGCGGATAAGTGCGGCGCGGGCCTTGGCGCCGCAGGGCCAAGAGGCCCCGTTCTCCTTTTTGCAGGTCTCGTCGGCCTCGCGCGCATCGATACCCTCAAGCGTGATCAGCACCGTATCGGTGGGAAGGAGCCCGGCTTCCAGCGTTCCGGCGTCGCGCACCCTCACCTTGAAATAGCGCTTGGTCTCGCGTGGGAGCGGCGTGGCGGCCTTCTGTTCAAGGGCGGCGTTCCGCTCGGCTTCAGCCTTTTCGGCTGCCAGCAAGTGAGCCTTGGGATCGGCAGGCTCGGCGGCCTTTGGTGCTTCGGGCGGCGGGATTGCAGGCTGCGGCGCGGCGGCTTCGGCAGGTTTCGCCGGCGTGGTCTCGACCGTGGCGGTCGAGTCCGGCGGGGCTAGAGGCTTGGCCGGAGCCGCCTCGCGCGTGGCGGTCACGCCCAACAGCTTTTCGAGTGCGCCCCACGGCTGAACGAAAATGAGAAGGACTGCGGCGCCGAGCAGGAGCGAGAACAGCAGAGAGAGGGTCTTCATCAAGATGCCCTCGGGCTATTGGCTTGCGCACACGATGCGCGCCATCCAATCGATGCGCTCGACCGGAAAGACGAGATTGGGATGGTCTGGGTTGAAGGAGGCAAGCTCCACGGTCTTCGCCGTGCGCCGCACCAGGATCTTGGCCATGACCTCCCCGTCGGTCGTGCGCAGCACCACGCGGTCTCCTTTGCGCGCCGCGGAGTTGGGTGAGACGATCAAGATATCCCCGTCGCGATAGAGCGGCTGCATGCTGTCGCCCGTCACTTCGAGAGCGTAGGCGTTCTCGTCGTCAACGCGGGGGAAGCGGATCTGATCCCACCCCCCGCCGACGGGAAAGCCGCCGTCGTCGAAGAAGCCGCCGGCTCCAGCCTGAGTGAGGCCGATCAGCGGGATGGGCTGCGGGGCTTTGCGCAAAGTTGGCCCCTCGTCGAGCAGGTCCACGAACTCATCGAGCGTGGCCCCGGTGGCGGAGAGCACCTTGGCAAGGCTCTCAGTGGTCGGCCAGCGGGGGCGCCCTTCAGTGGTGGTGCGCTTGGAGGGATTGAAGGCGGTGGCGTCGAGGCCTGCGCGCTTGGCGAGGCCTGAGGGCGACAAGCCGTAGCGGCGCGCCAGCGCGTCGATCGCTGTCCAGATCTTCCCGTGGGTGAGCATGACGGCCCCCGACGCGCCGAAGCGAGGGTCGGAATTTATACCTATTCTAGGAATTATGGCTTATTTGCGCGCTTTGTCTACCCCAAACAAGTCTAAGTTTCCGACCGCCTACATCGCCGGCTAACCCCTGGCGCCGCTTGTCGCGCGCAGCTCCATGAAGCTTCCCCGCCACTTCAGCTTGCCGAGCTGCATGCCGTGGTCCCGGGCGGTCGCGTGCAGCTGATCGAAGTCATGTGCCCAGGTCTTGAGCGACATTCGTCTGCTTTCGGGCCCGATATGCGAAAACAGTAGGCCGGTGGCCCCGGCATGGATGAGAGGAGAGAGGCCCGCAAAATACTCGTCGAGCTCTTCAGGTGGGACGTGCTGCAACACCCCCTTCGAGCAAACCCAGCGCGGCTTCCTTGCCGCCACCTGTGCCAGGCTTTCTTTGCTGATGACCTCCAGTGTCGGGCGCTTGGTTTCAACGAGATCGTTGGCGAGCTGGCCGCGCCCGGCGGCGAGAATGCGCTGGTCGATGTCGAGCCCGATATAGCGGCTAGGTTCGAGGTAATTGATGAACAACGCGCCGAGGCGCAATGTCCCGCAGCCGTAATCGACGACCGTTTCATCTTGCCGAATGCCATAAGTGAGTAGTCGTTCGAAGGTGCGACGGGCGCTCGCGATGCGGCCTGGCCTTAGGTTCGGTCCAAGCGAAGAATGACTTTTATTGGCAGCAAGGGAGCTCGCCGCGCATTCGGCGTAGAATTGCTTGAACGAGAGCCCCGGGTTTCTTAGCGACCATAGTCCAAATTGGGCATACGGCAGCCAACACTTTATGGCCCACCAAACCACGAAACGCCCCCGTTACTCAACTATACAAACGCAGCAAGCAATCAGCACAGCCTTAAGTCATCAGCGCAGCATCGTAACTTCAGACTGCGACATTTTGTACATTTTGTCGATGGCAATCTCGCTGATCGCGCTTGCTTGTTGCTCGGGGGGCGTGACGCTACTCTCCGTAACATTCCATGGCTGAACCGGTCTACAAGATCTGCCCAGAGGCTGCCCTCAAAGAGGCGAGGCAAAACGGGCGCTTCGACGGCTCGGCCGACGACGCCCGCGACGGCTTCATTCATTTGTCGGCAGGGAACCAGGTCGCCGGAACCTTGGCCAATTACTTCGCCGGGCAGCGCGACCTTGTGCTTCTTGCCGTCGACCCCGAGCGCTTGGGAGAGCACCTCCGCTGGGAGACGTCGCGCGGCGGCGAGCTGTTCCCCCATCTCTACGGGCCTCTCGATCTAGCGCACGTAATCTCGGTCGAGTCGCTTGCCGTGCAAGAAGACGGCAGCCACCGCCTGCCTAAGGGGATCGCCTCGTGAATGCGCTTTACGGCCTCGGCCAGGCCCTTCTCCATGCGCTCGACCCTGAGCGGGCGCATGACCTCGCGATCAAAAGCCTCGAGCTTGGACTTCATCCTCGCCAGGCTGTGCCCGACGATCCACGGCTTGCGCAAAGACTGTGGGGGCTCAAATTTCGAAATCCGCTCGGCATGGCCGCCGGCTTCGACAAGGACGCGCGCGTCTGGGCGCCGCTCCTCGGCACGGGCTTCGGCTTCGTCGAGGTGGGCACGCTGACGCCGAAGGCGCAGAAGGGCAATCCGAGCCCACGCATTTTCCGTTCCGCGCGGGACGCAGCCATCATCAACCGGCTCGGCTTCAACAATGAGGGGCAGGCGGCGGCGCTTCCCCGCCTGTCGGGGCGACGAAACGGCGTCGTCGGGGTGAATATCGGCGCCGGCAAGGACAGCGAGGATCGCATCGGCGACTACGTTTCGGGCATCGCCGCCATGAGCGCTGTCGCCGACTACCTCACCATCAACATCTCATCGCCCAACACGCCCGGCTTGCGCGACCTGCAGGCGCCGGAGGTGCTCGCTGCGCTGCTCGGCAGGGTGCAGGAGGCGCGGGGCAAGGCGGAGAAACGGCCGCCGCTTCTTGTGAAGGTCGCCCCCGACATCGCCGACGCCGATCTTCCGGCGATTGTCGGCGTGATCGAAGCCAATGGCGTCGACGGCATCGTGGTGTCGAACACCACGCTCGCCCGCGAAGGCCTGACGGACCGGAGCTTCGCTGCCGAGTCGGGAGGCCTGTCGGGGAAGCCGCTCTTCGTCCGCGCGACCCGGATGCTCGCTCGCGTCTACAAGCTCACCGAAGGAAGGCTGCCGCTGATCGGCGTCGGCGGCATCGATTCAGGTGAGACCGCGCTCGCCAAGATCGAGGCCGGCGCCTCGCTGCTGCAGCTTTATACCGGGCTCGTGTTTGAAGGGCCGAAGCTGATCGGCGGCATCAAGCAGGCTCTGGTCGAGGCCGTGGAGAAGGCCAAGGCAAACAGCCTTGCGCCCCTGATCGGCCGCGATGCCGAAAGGTGGGCAGATCGCAGGCTATGATGCCTAGAAGCGTGTTCTAAGCCTCGCGGTTGCGCGAATTGACGTCGATGAGGTCGCCGCGCGGCCCTCGCCCCAGCATCTTGAGCAGGCGGGCAATGAACCACACCGGGAACACGATGACTGCGCCGAGCAGGAAATAGCGCCCGGCCTTCTCGACCGCGGTCCAGCCGAGATCGTAGATGCGGGCGACGAGCTCGCGGATGCTTTCCAGGATGTCGAACGGGCTGAAGCCGAGCGCGGCAAGCAGCACCCCGACGACGAGGGACAGGATCGCCAGCCTGACCAGCACCAGGCCTGGATTGCCGCCGAAGAATTGCTCCATCTTTTCGCTCCGCTTGCCCGCTATACGCATCGGAGAATCGCGATGCGGGTTAGTCTATGCCCAGAATTGGTGAAGGAAAAAGGCAAGGTCAAGCGGGTCGATACGATGGGAGCGTTGAAAAAGAGGCGTGAGGCCGGGGCTGGGGCCGAGGCTGGGCTGCCTGAGCCGTTCGCGGGCTGGTTCGCCTCGCGCGGCTGGCGCCCGCACGCCCACCAGCTTCAGCTCCTCGACCTGGCGCGCGCGCGCCGCGACACGCTGCTCATCGCTCCGACCGGCGGCGGCAAGACGCTCGCCGGCTTTCTGCCGAGCCTGGTCGATCTCAACGGGCAAGGCAGACAGCCGCAAGCCGGCATCCATACCCTCTACGTCTCGCCCTTGAAGGCGCTGGCCGTCGATATCGCCCGAAATTTGACGGAGCCTGTGGCGGAGATGGGCCTGCCGATCACGCTCGAGACCCGCACCGGCGACACACCGCCCTCCCGCCGCCAGCGCCAGCGCCTCTCCCCGCCCGACATCCTGCTCACCACCCCGGAGCAGATCGCCCTCATGCTGTCGCACCGCGACGCGGGCGCACTGTTCGGCTCGCTCCGCACGGTCATCATCGATGAGCTGCACGCGATGGCCTCGACCAAGCGCGGCGATCTCCTCGCGCTCGACCTTGCGCGGCTGCGCATGCACTCGCCCGATCTCGCCGCCATAGGCCTGTCGGCGACGGTGGCACGGCCGTCCGAACTTGCCGCCTTCCTCGTCGGCCATGAGGGACAGTCGCGCGCGGTTCTTGCCGAGATCGTGCAGGCAGGGGAGGGGCCGAAGGCGAACATCGCCATTCTCGACTCGGAGGCGGAACTTCCCTGGGCCGGGCACTCGGCGCGCTATGCGCTGCCCGAGATCTACGAGGCGATCAAAGCCCACCGCATGTCGCTCATCTTCGTCAACACGCGCTCGCAAGCCGAGATGCTGTTCCATGCGCTGTGGCGCTACAACGACGACAATCTCCCCATCGCGCTGCATCACGGCTCGCTCGACGTCGGCCAGCGGCGAAAGGTCGAGGCGGCGATGGTGGCGGGGCGCTTGCGCGCCGTGGTGTGCACCTCGACGCTCGACCTCGGCATCGACTGGGGCGACGTCGATCTCGTCATCAATGTCGGCGCGCCGAAAGGGGCAAGCCGGCTTGCCCAGCGCATCGGCCGCGCCAATCACCGGCTCGATGAGCCGAGCAAGGCCTTGCTCGTGCCGGCGAACCGCTTCGAGGTGGTGGAGTGCCAGGCTGCGCTCGAGGCAGCAGAGGAAGGCGCGCAGGACACGCCGCCGTCGCGGCCCGGCGCGCTCGACGTGCTCGCCCAGCACGTGCTCGGCATGGCCTGCTCGGGGCCGTTCGACCCCGATCAGCTTTACCGCGAGGTGACCGGCGCCTCTCCCTATCAGGGCCTCACGCGCGAAGGCTTCGACAAGATCGTGCGCTTCGTCTCCACTGGAGGCTACGCGCTTGCCAATTACGAGCGCTATGCGAAGCTGAAACAGATGCCTGACGGGCGCTACCGCATCGCCCATCCGCGGCTAGCGCAACAATACCGGCTCAATGTCGGCACCATCGTCGAGGCTCCCATGGTGCGCGTGCGGCTCGCGCGGCTGAAGGGCGGCGCGCTGAAGCCCTCTGCGGTTCTTGCCGCCGGCCGCGTGCTCGGCGAGGTCGAGGAATATTTCATCGAGCAGCTCGTGCCCGGCGACAGTTTCGTGTTCGCCGGCGAAGTTCTGCGCTTCGAAGGCTTGCGCGAGACCGATGCCATCGTCACCCGCAGCCACGCGCCCGAGCCAAAGGTGCCCTCCTATGACGGGGGCAAGTTCCCGCTCTCGACCTATCTCGCCGATCGCGTGCGGCGGCTGCTTGCCGACCGGCGCCATTGGGCGCGGCTGCCTGATCAGGTCTCGGACTGGCTGCGCATCCAGAGCGAGGTATCGATCGTGCCTGGCCCCGACGAGATCCTGGTCGAGACCTTTCCGCGCGGGCAAAGGCATTATCTCGTCTGCTATCCCTTCGAGGGACGGCTCGCCCATCAAAGCCTCGGCATGCTGCTCACCCGGCGGCTCGAGCGCGCTCACGCCAAGCCGCTCGGCTTCGTCGCCAATGAATATGCGCTCTGCGTGTGGGGGCTCGCCGATATGGGCGAGATGGTGCGCACCGGGCGGCTCGACCTCGCGAGACTGTTCGACGAGGACATGCTCGGCGACGATCTCGATGCCTGGCTCGCCGAGTCGAGCCTGATGAAGCGCTCCTTCCGCGTCTGCGCCATCATCTCAGGGCTGATCGAGCGCCGCCATCCGGGGCAGGAGAAGACCGGCAGGCAGATGACCGTTTCCTCCGATCTCATCTATGACGTGCTCCGCCAGCATGAGCCGGACCATATTCTCCTCCAGGCTGCCTTCGCCGACGCCGCAACCGGCCTGATCGATGTCGGACGCCTGAGCGGCTTTTTGCAGCGGATCCGCGGAAGAATCAGGCATATTGCGCTTGACCGGGTCTCGCCGCTTGCGGTGCCCGCCATGCTCGAGATTGGCCGCGAAAGCGTCCCGGGAGATGCGAGCGAAGCGCTGTTGCGCGAGGCAGTGGAAGAACTGATAGCGGAGGCGATGGGGGACCATGCTGCGCTTGATGTCTGAAGTTCTCGCCGGAAGGCGGCCGCCGATCAGACTTGCCGGCCATTCGTTCTTGCCGGTCGCGGCCGGCGCCCTCTATTGGGAGTCTGAGGACACCCTGCTCGTCGCCGATTTGCATCTGGAGAAGGGCGCGGCCTTCGCGGCGCGCGGCATGATGCTCCCCCCTTACGACACGCGCAGCACCTTGCAGCGCCTTGCCGCCTGCCTCGACCATTTCTCACCCCGCCGGGTGGTTGCGCTCGGCGACAGCTTTCACCGCAGCGAGCTCGCCGGACGGCTCAGCGCCGACGATCGCGAAGAATTGGCGACGCTGCAGCAAGGCCGCGACTGGTACTGGATCCTCGGCAATCACGACCCTGATCTGCCCGAAAGCATCGGCGGCTTTGTCTGCCGGTCGCTGGTGATCGGGGGGATCACCCTGTGCCACCAGCCCTCGCTCAGCCGCGCCCCTGAGATCGCTGGCCATTTGCACCCGGTGGCGCGCATTGCGAGACGTGGCGAGGGGATCAGGCGGAAATGCTTCGCCACCGACGGCCACCGTCTGGTGATGCCGGCCTTCGGCGCCTATGCCGGCGGGCTCAATGTGCTCGACGAGGCCTTCTCGTCCTTGTTCCACTGGAATCTGATGCAGGCGTGGCTCACGGGGCGGACGAGCGTCTATCCCTTGCGGGCGAGCGTGCTGCTTCCCGACTGACGATTCCCCCGGGTCGTCACTCGCGCCTGAACACCGTCCAGGCGAGAAGCCCTGCGCTCACCGCCATTAGCACCGCCAGCAGCCCGTAGGCGAAGGGGTAGTCGAAGGCGAGCATGTAGACCACGCGCTCAACGCCGACCTTTTCGACCTGCAGGCTGTTCTGGCTCTGG
>DASUZQ010000287.1:0-2057 GCA_036376815.1 Methyloceanibacter sp.
GGGACCACTGCGAGCCGTCGCTCCGCGTATAGGAGAACTTGCGCGAAGCAAGCTCGGAGGCGAGCACGTTGTCCAATTCGGCCTTCACGTCGGCCATCGATTTGTCCTTCGGCATGGCGTAGCGCTCTGGCCGCCGCGCCACGCGGTCGGGGAAGCCGCGCACCACGTCGATCGCGATCAGGAGACGCAGATCGCGCGACGGCGTCGCGTAGTCTTCCCACGCTCCGGTGGTCTCGAAGATCGACGCGCCGTCAGGCAGGGCGACTTCGGCTCCGCCGCCAACCTGGTACTTGCGCCCGTTCTCGACCGAGGTCACGCGGGTGTTCACCTGCTCCTGCAGCGAGGTGATCGTCTCCTTGAGCGCGCGCACCGGATCGAGCGGCGCCGGCGACATCACATCGTCCATGCGGTCGTAAAACTCCTCGACTGAGAGTTTCGACTGCTCGAGCGAAAAATCCCCGTAGTTCGGGTCCTTTGCGATTTCGGCGTTGGTCAGGCGGCGCTCGACACCGCTCCTCTCGCGTACGATGGGCCTGAAGCGCTTGAACCCCGGGCTGCCGAGCGCGGGATCCTGCGCGAACAGGAAGTTGCCGCGCCAGAAGCGCTTGCGCGCGACCGTGCCGTCAGGCTGCCCGTCGATGGCGAGGAAGACTCCGGCTCCGTCGCCGGACTGCGGCAAGCGCTTCACGAGGACCAGAACGTGGCCATAGGGATCGGCATAGATGGTGCCGGGGCGGAGCGTGTCCTCGCTGAGCGGCACGGGATAGTAATCGGTGTCGTTGTCGTCAGCCGCTGTTCGCCCGTTGCCGGATTGGACGCCGTTGGCAATGGTGGTCCTCAGGTAGTAGCCGAACCCAGGCACGAGACCTTGCGGCTTGGGGGGAAGCTTGAGCACCGGCACCGGGCCAGGCGCGGCGAACACGCCGAAGAAGCCGACCTGCTCGCCCGGCGGGGCTAGCGTCCCGGGCGGCGCGGGAGGAGGCTCCTCGTTCTCGATGTTCCACCACTGCGGGCATTTCGGCGCCTGGCCGCCGTCGCCGCGCGTGCATTTCGAATAGCCGAAGGGCAGTCCCATCTTGAAGGCGAAATAGGCACGCAGGAAATAGGGAACGTCGGCACAGTCCGGCTGAATGATCTGGCCCTTCTCGTCCTCGCGCAGACCCAGGGAGTCGAAGAGCACGTTGCGCGACTTGTCCCGCAGCACGTCATGCATCGCGCTCCACGACGGCTCTTCGTCGAGCGGCGTATCGAACAGCTTCTCGATCCATGCCGAATAGAGATTCTCCGTGTCACGATCCCACGCCGCGCGTACCGGCCAGACGCCTCTTCCTTTGACCGGCCTCGGCGGCTCTCTGCCTTGCACCACGATGTCACGCGTAACCGTTCGGCATTCGGCCGTCGCGCCGTTGCGCACGAGCATCGCCTGCCACGTGCCCGCGGCGGGCGAAGCGACCTCTGCGAACCAGAAATAAGGCGGCCCGCCTTGCCGGTCGGCGGATGCGGCCGCGATATGTCCGTTCGGCGCGATCAGCGAAAGCTCGCCGTCGAGCGGCTTCTCCGCGGTGAAGATCACGCGCAAAGGCGCACCCTTCCACGGCGCCAGCGGCGAGGCGAGCATGGCGAGTCCAGGCTCGCCTTGGCAGGTGGCGGCTGGAGCCGGTGCCTCTTGCTTAGCTTTGGTGTGGGCTTTCGCCTGGTGCTTTCCAGCCAAAGCTACGGAGGGGGCAGCAAAACACCCCCCGGCGATCAGCGCTATTGCGACCGCGGCAGCAGCAAACTGGCGTGCAGGCAGCAATCGAACCCCCGTCCGATTCCCCCGGTGGTTGAAAATACCCCCAAAATTGAGCCGCAAAAACGGCAAATTTCGCGCCCTCAAACGGACAGATGAAATCAAGGCGGTTTGCCGGTTTAGGGCCTGAGCCTGTAAGTAAGACCGCCTGGAGTCGCCATGTGGTCTCGCCTGCCTGCCCTCGCTTGTGCCTTGTTCCTCCTGACCGTCCCCGCGTTCGCAGGCGTCAAGGAGAAGATCGCCGCGCTGGCTCCATCGGGGCTCGTGC
>DASUZQ010000288.1:0-16110 GCA_036376815.1 Methyloceanibacter sp.
CCCGATCTTCGAAAAGCTCACCCAGAAAGCGCTCGAGGCCGTCGAGCGAATCGCCGAACCGCGCCAGAGCCTGTTGCAGAGCGTCAGCTTGGGCCATCACGAGCTATGTCCCCTCACCGCGTCGGCCTTGCCGTCCTGGACGGCGTGGCGATCTTCGCTCCCTCGACCGGGCGACCATGTGACAATGTGGTGAACGTCGCGCCAATGGTCAACAAGCAGTTGCTCCCTTAGCCTCACCCCCATCGTTGACCGACGGGTGGCTGCCGGGGCGGACATTGACAGCGCCGCGGCCAGCGTGATTTGAGACGGACACTGACAATACCGCACCATTGCGCAGAGAAAGGCAAGCGGAGGCTGTAAAATGGCTGAAGCAGCGCCTCCCTGTCGGCTCTACCTCACGCTTCCTGCGACACCTTCGCCTGTGATCGAACGATCCTTGGCCGAAATCATCGAGGCTGCGGACGTGGCCTGCGTTTTGCTCTGCCAGGATGCGGCCGAGGCCAATCCTGCCTTGGACCTCAGGCTGCGCGAGCTGACCCTTGCCCGCGATGTGGCGTTGCTGGTCGAGAACGACGCCGCGCGCGCTAAGCGCATCGGCGCTGATGGCGTCCATCTCCCCGCGGACGCAGCACTGTACGGACAGGCGCGAGAGCACCTGGGTCAACGCGCGATCATCGGCGTTGGTTGCAATGAAAGTCGCCATGGCGCCATGCTGTTGGCCGAGCTTGGTGCGGATTATGTTGCATTCGGTCCGACGGCCGCGGCCTCGGACCGCGAGATCGAGGAACGTGCCGGGCTGATTGCCTGGTGGTCGGAGATTTTTGTCGTGCCTTGCGTCGCCTGGAACGTCGAAATGCCGGAAGAGGCAGCAAATCTTGCCCGCCTCGGGGCCGATTTCGTGGCTCCCGCGCTATCAATTTGGCAACCCGAAGACGCTGCGGCACGGATTGCCAAGATCGGCACGTGCTTGCGAGAAGCGCGGAGTGCCGCATGAAGGGAACGGCGACCTTCCGGTGCCTTTTCCTTGCCGCCTGCACGATCGGATGCAGCACAATCTCGGTGCGGGCCGCCGAAAGTCCGTCCTTCACCGCCTACTCCCAAGGGCAATACATGACGGCGCGGAAGCTTGCCGAGCGCGAAGCCGCGCAGGGCTCGAAGGAGGCCTACACTCTTCTTGGCGAAATCTACGAGGAGGGGCTCGGCGTCGCCCAGGACTACAAGAAGGCTGCCGACGCGTACCGCAAAGGCGCCGAGCTCGGCGACGCCAATGCCCAGTTTTCTCTCGGCACTCTCTCCCTCGACGGCCAGGGCGTGAAGAAGGACCAAAACGTCGCCGCAAATCTTTTCGAGAAGGCTGCCAAAAGCGGCCATGCCATGGCCCAGTACAACCTTGCCCTCATCTATCTCGAAGGCAAGGGACGCCCCACTGACGAGGCGAAGGCGTTCGAATGGATGCAGAAGGCCGCAGCCCAGAACCTGCCCGCGGCGGAATACGATCTTGGCGGCTTCTACCAATTCGGGCGCGGCGTGACCAAGGACCGGGCGAAAGCCGCGGAATGGACCGGCAAGGCCGCCGAGGCAGGGGTTCCTGAAGCCCAGGTCGAATATGGGGTGATGCTGTTCAAGGGCGAGGGCGTCGCCGTCGATGAGCAGCGTGCGGCGAAAATGTTCCGGATGTCCGCCGAGCAGGGCAATGCAGTGGCCCAGAACCGGCTTGCCCGCCTCTACGCCAATGGCGTTGCCGTGGGTCCGGCCGATCCGGTCCAGGCCGCCAAATGGCATCTTCTCGCCCGCGAGGCAGGCGTCGCCGATTTCACCCTCGACATCCTGCTTGCCAAGCTCACGGCCGAGCAGCGCGCCGCCGCCGACAAGGCAGCCAAGGATTGGCGCGACGGACATCTCTCCGAATGACTGCGCGCCCTTGACAGCGGCAGGGCCTTAAGTCCTTAAAGGCGGGCCACTCCACATCATTCCACTTTCGCGAGCCTTCATGAAAATCAATGGCAACGAGATTCGCCCCGGCAATGTGATCCAGCACAAGGGCGCGCTGTGGGTCGCGGTCAAGACGCAAGCCGTGAAGCCGGGCAAGGGTCCGGCCTACGCGCAAGTCGAGCTGAAGAACGCCATCGACGGCACCAAGCTCAACGAGCGCTTCCGCTCTTCCGAGACGGTCGAGCGCGTGCGGCTCGAGCAGAACGACTATCAGTTCCTCTACGAGCAGGGCGACATGCTGGTGTTCATGGACATGGACACCTACGAGCAGATCGAGCTCCCCAAGGATTTCCTAGAGGAGCGCGCGGCCTTCCTGCAAGAGGGCATGAAGGTGACGGTGGAGAGCCATGAGGGGAAGCCGATCGGCGTCGCCATCCCCGAGCAGGTCACGCTCGCTGTGGTCGAGGCCGATCCCGTGGTGAAGGGCCAGACCGCCGCCTCCTCCTACAAGCCGGCCATGCTGGAAAACGGCGTGCGCATCCTGGTGCCGCCCTTCGTGGTCGCCGGCGAGCGCGTGGTGGTCGACACCAACGAGCTCACCTACGTCCGCCGCGCCGAGTAGATTGTTCTTGGGCTAAGGTTTTGGTCATGGCCGGGCTTTTCCCGGCCATCCACGTTCTTCGATACGGCATGAATTCGTGGATGCCCGGCACAGGGCCGGGCATGACAACGTGATGTGAGGCGAGTCTAGCAATGCCTGCGTCTGCCTTGATGAATGTGATGGTCGGCGCCGCGCGCAAAGCCGGCCGCAGCCTCGCGCGCGACTTCGGCGAGGTGGAGCAGCTTCAGGTCTCGATGAAAGGCCCGGCCAACTTCGTCTCCGCCGCCGACACCCGCGCCGAGGAGATCCTGCACAAGGAGCTGTTGCGCGCCCGTCCAGGCTACGGGCTCCTGCTCGAGGAGCGCGGCGAGGTGGAAGGCGCCGATCGCACCCACCGCTTCATCGTCGACCCGCTCGACGGCACCACCAATTTCCTGCATGGCATCCCGCTCTTCGCCATCGCCATCGCGCTCGAACGCGACGGCGAGCTGGTGGCGGGCCTCATCTACAATCCGGCCAGCAACGAGATGTTTACCGCCGAGCGCGGCAAGGGCGCCTTCCTCAACGACCGGCGCATCCGCGTCGCGGCGAGGACCGAGCTTGCCGACTGCGTCATCGTCACCGGCATTCCGCATCGTGGCAAACCTGGCCAGGACCTTTTCCTGCGCGAGATGGAAGCCGTCATGTCGGTCACAGCCGGCGTCAGGCGCACCGGCGCCGCGGCGCTCGACCTCGCTTGGGTCTCCGCCGGCCGTTTCGACGGCTTCTGGGAGCGGAACTTGCGCGCCTGGGATCTCGCTGCCGGCATCGTCATCCTGCGCGAGGCTGGCGGTTTCGTCAGCGACGCCGAGGGCAAGGACAAGATGCTCGAGACCGGAAGTGTGGTCGCCGGCAACGAGAGCATCCAGCGCAAGCTGTTGAAGCAGCTTAAGGCCGTCCAAGTCCCGCGCGACGCCGTGGCCGCAGCCGATCCGTCACGCTAGCGACATCCACGGCGGCGAGATTGATATCGTCGCGCCCTGAGGTTGCCGTTTTGCCATTCTTAGTATTCAGTTAATCTCTGCCCGCAACCGCCCCCCGATTCCCTGAACGGCACCATGGCAGCGACGTCGACCTACAAGGCCAAGCTCACCTACCCGCAAATCTTCCTCTGGCGGATGAGTCTGTTCCTCATCCTGGCGATCTTGCTCGCCGTTATCCTCGACGGGCAGACGCAGCAGTTGCGTACGAGCTTCATGGCCAATCCCGGCCTGAACAGCCTCATTCTCGGCGTCCTGTTCGTCGGCGTCGTCTATGCCTTCCGCCAGGTTCTGCGCCTCTACCCGGAGATCCGCTGGGTCAACAGCGTCCGCATCTCCGACCCCGGCCTCGCCGTCGATACGACACCGGTGCTGCTCGCGCCCATGGCGACCATGCTCCGCGACCGTACCGGCCATCTGTCGCTTGCCACCGGCGCCATGCGCTCGCTGCTCGACTCCGTCGCCTCCCGCCTCGACGAGCAACGCGAGACCACGCGCTACCTCGTCGGCCTGCTCGTGTTTCTCGGCCTGCTCGGCACGTTCTGGGGACTGCTGCAGACCGTGACCTCGGTCGGCTCCACCATCAGCGCGCTCGACACCAACGGCAGCGAAAGCACCATGCTGTTCGATCAACTGAAAGAGGGCCTTGCCGCGCCGCTCAAGGGCATGGGCACCGCCTTCTCCTGCTCGATGTTCGGCCTTGGCGGCTCGCTGATCCTCGGCTTTCTCGATCTCCAGGCTGGCCACGCCCAGAGCCGCTTCTACAACGAGCTCGAAGATTGGCTCTCCGGCATCACCGAGCTGCAATCGGCGGAAGGCACGACCGTCGCCGGCGTGCCGCCGCAGCTCCGCTTCGCCCTCCTCGACATGCAGCGCTCGCTGTCCGACTTGAGCGAGAAGATCGAGCTCCGCGTGCTCGGCGACAACACCGGCGACGCGGTGAAGGATCTCGCCCAGGGCGTGGAGAAGCTGATCAGGCAGATGCGCGCCGAGCAGAAGGTGGTGCGCGAATGGGCCGACGAGCAGGCCCAGCATCAGCATGAGCTCGCCGTGGCGCTGAAGCAGATTACCGGCAAGGTGAAGCTGCCGGTGCATGAGGAAGAGCGGAGCTAGCCATGTCGCTGGCACGCACCCGCCGCGGCCCAGCCGTCAATTATTGGCCTGGCTATGTCGACATGCTGTCCACCCTGCTTCTGGTGGTAACCTTCCTCATGTCGCTGTTCATGCTCTCGAGCTACTTCATCACCACGCAGACGAGCGGCAAGGACACCATGCTGTCTCGGCTGAACCGCCAGCTGTCGCAGCTCACCGAGCTTCTCGCGCTCGAGCGCTCCAAGAAGGAGTCGCTCGAGGACAGCCTCTCCGCCCTGCAAGCAACCCTGATCGACAAGGACAAGGAGAATGCGCGGCTGACCGGACTGCTCGGCGATCAGAGCGGCAAGACCGAGGGCGCCGAGGCCAAGACCAGCGCGCTCTCAGGCCAGCTCGACCAGCAGAAGCAGATCACCAACGAGGCGCTGGCCAAGGTCGAGATCCTCAATCAGCAGCTCGCGGCCCTCAGGCTTCAGCTCGCAGCCTTGCAGGAAGCGCTCGATGCCTCCGAGGCCAAGGACCGCGAGAGCCAGGTCAAAATCGCCGATCTCGGGCAGCGGCTCAATGTGGCGCTCGCCAAGAAGGTTCAGGAGCTCGCCCGCTACCGCTCTGATTTCTTCGGCAAGCTGCGTGAGGTTCTTGGCTCCCGTGCCGATTTCCAGGTGGTCGGCGACCGCTTCGTGTTCCCGGCCGACGTGCTGTTCGACTCGGGCTCCGCCGATCTCAAGCCCGAAGCCACGCCCCAGATCGACAAGCTCGCCGAGGCGCTGAAACAGCTCGAGACGCAGATCCCGCCCGAGATCGCCTGGGTGCTCAGGATCGACGGCCACACCGACGTGAAGCCGATCACCAACACGAACTTCCCGTCGAACTGGGAGCTTTCCTCGGCGCGCGCCATCTCCGTGGTGCGCTATCTGATCGATCACGGCATTCCGGCGAACCGGCTGGTCGCCGCCGGCTTCGGCGAATTTCAGCCGCTCGACCCTGGCGATTCGGACGAAGCCTTGGCCAAGAACCGCCGCATCGAGCTGAAGCTCACCGAGCGCTAGCCCTCCATCCCTGCGTCCTTTGGCCTCTCCAGCGCGGCTTGACGCGTAGCGATGATGTTATGTTATATCATCGCAATGAACGCTGCCCATCACCACGCGCCCAAGCTTTCGCGCAATCAGGGGCAAGTCCTCTCTGCCTTGCGCAAGGCCAAGGAGCCGTTGAGCGCCTACGCCATCCTGGACCGGGTGAGGACCTCCGGCATCTCCCATCCGCCGACCGTGTATCGAGCCCTGAACGACCTGATCCAGCTCGGCATGGTGCACCGGCTGCAATCCCGCTCTGCCTTCGTCGCCTGCGACCACGGCGCCTGCAACGGCAAGGCCGCCTTCGCCATTTGCCGCCAATGCGAGAAGGTCGTCGAGATTTCGCTGAGTGACAAAGACGAGCGGGTGCTGCTCGCGCTCTCGCCGAAGGACATCGCGGCGGAGCAGATCACTCTCGAAATCGCCGGGCTGTGCGAGGCCTGCCGCCCGGCCAAGGCGACGTAAGCCCGGCCATAACCTTTGCAACGCCATTGGGAGGGAGGCGCGTCCATGGACCAGAGAAGCGGCATCGGCCATGAGCACGCGGGCGAGCTCGCGCTCGCGCCTCCGCGACAAGGCTTCTCCCTCTTGCGTCTTTCGGTAGCGGCGCGCCTCGCCATGGTCGGCGCCATCTCTGCCCTGTTGTGGGCCTTCGTTTGGCTGTGGGCGCTCCGATGACCCAAGAAAAGCCGCCGGCTATCAGCTTTCACGATTTGACGCTCGGCTACGACCGGCACCCCGCCGTGCACCACATCACCGGCGAGGTCGACCGCGGCGATCTTCTCGCGCTGGTGGGGCCGAACGGCGCCGGCAAATCGACCTTGCTCAAGGGCATTGTCGGGCAGCTCAAGCCGCTGTCGGGCAGCCTCAGCCTCGATGGGCTGAAACGCAACGACATCGCCTACCTGCCGCAACAGATCGACATCGACCGCAGCTTCCCGATCACGGTGTTCGACGCCGTGTCCATGGGTCTTTGGCGCGAGATCGGGACCTGGCGCGGACTTGACCGCGGGCTCAACCTCGCGGTCCTCGAGGCGCTCGCCACGCTCGGCCTGCAAGACCTTGGCCAACGGAGCGTTGGCGCGCTCTCGGGCGGACAGTTCCAACGCGTGCTGTTCGCGCGCCTGCTCCTGCAGGACGCGGCCATCATCCTGCTCGACGAGCCCTTCCGCGCCGTCGACACCAAGACGGTCGAGGATCTGCTGCGCCTCATCAGCCGCTGGCATGGCGAAGGCCGCACGGTGATTGCCGCGCTCCACGATCTCGATCAGGTGCGCGAGCATTTCCCCAAGACGCTGCTGCTCGCCCGCGAGGTCGTGGCCTGGGGACCGACCAAGCAGGTGCTGACGCCGAAGAAACTCGTCAAGTCGCGACAGCTCACCGAGGCGTGGGACGAGCATGCGGAAATTTGCGAGCGCGGCGAAGCTGGAACCGAGCGGATCTCGGTATGATCCACGCCCTCATTGATCCCTTCGTCGAATTCGCCTTCATGCGACGGGCGCTGGTCGGCTGCTTTGCGCTGTCGCTCGGCGCCCCACCGGTCGGCGTTTTCCTTGTGCTCAGGCGCTTGAGCCTGATGGGCGACGCCATGAGCCACGCCATTCTGCCCGGCGCGGCGATCGGCTTCCTCGTCGCCGGCCTCTCGGTGCCGGCCATGAGCCTTGGCGGCTTTATCGCCGGCATCGCCGTGGTTCTGCTCGCCGGACTCGTCACCCGCTCCACCATCCTGCGCGAGGATGCGAGCCTCGCCGCCTTCTATCTCGTCTCGCTCGCGCTCGGCGTGCTGATCGTGTCGATGAAAGGCAGCAGCATCGACCTGTTGCACGTGCTGTTCGGCACGGTGCTGGCACTTGACGATACCGCGCTGATCCTGATCGCGGCGATCGCCACTCTCACCATGGCGACGCTCGCAATGATCTACCGGCCGCTCGTGCTCGAATGCTTTGATCCAAGCTTCCTCGCCTCAGTCAGCCCTTTGAGCTCCCCCACCCACTTCCTCTTCCTCGTGCTCGTGGTGATGAACCTGGTCGGCGGCTTCCAGGCGCTCGGCACGCTGATGGTGGTCGGCATCATGCTCCTGCCCGCGATCACCGCGCGCTTCTGGGCGCAGGACATCTCGAACATGATCATCGTCGCGGTTGGCGCGGCCTTCGCGGCAAGCTTCATCGGGCTGCTGCTGTCCTACTACGCCAACCTGCCCACCGGCCCAGCGATCATCCTCACCAGCGGCGCGGGCTATCTCATCTCCATGCTCATCGGCACGCAGGGCGGCCTTCTGTGGCAGCTCATGCCGCGCAAACATCTGGAAGCTTGAGCCAAAGACTAGGAGTTCGTGTCATGCATAGACGCTTGCTTCTCATCGCTGCGGCAGCCCTTACCGCTACGCTCGGCGCTTCGGCCGGAGCGCAAGCCGCCGACCCGATGAAGGTCTCGGCCTCGTTCAGCATCCTTGGCGATATGGTGAAAGAGGTCGGCGGCGACCGCGTCCAAGTCTTCACCTTCGTCGGACCGAACGGCGACGCCCACGTCTATGAGCCGACGCCTGCCGATGCGAAGGAGCTGTCAGAATCGAAGATCCTGTTCATCAACGGCCTTGGCCTCGAGGGCTGGATGACGCGGCTCGAGAAATCGTCAGGCTTCAAAGGAACCGTGGTGACCGCGAGCAAGGGCGTGAGCCCTCGCGAGATGGCCGAGGACGAGAAGACGGTCACCGACCCGCACGCCTGGCAAAGCCTCGCCAACGGCAAGATCTACGTCGCCAATATCCGCGACGCGTTGATCGCCGCCGATCCAGACGCCAAGGCCACCTATGAGGCCAATGCGAAACAATTCCTTGATCGCATTGCCGCGATGGAGACCACGGTGAAAGAGGCGATTGCCAAGCTCCCGCCAGAGCGCCGCAAGATCATCACCACCCATGACGCCTTCGGCTATTTCGGCGCGGCCTACGGCATGGAGTTCATCGCACCGGAGGGCGTCAGCACCGAAAGCGAGGCCTCGGCCAGGGACGTGGCCAAGATCATCCGCCAGATCAAGGCTGAGAAGGTCCCCGCGGTGTTCCTGGAGAACGTTACCGACTCTAGGTTGCTCGACCAGATCGCCAAGGAGACCGGCGCCAAGATCGGCGGCACCCTCTTCTCCGATGCGCTGTCGCCGCCTGACGGCCCTGCCGGGACCTATCTCGACATGTTCCGCAACAATATCGAGACCATGTCGGAGGCGCTGTCGTCTTAGTGCCGAGCCCGCACCGTGGGGTTGAGGAGCTCCAACAAACTCCGCGTCATGCCCGGGCTTGACCCGGGCATCCACGTCTTTTTGGAACGGGAGTGAAATTCGTGGATGGCCGGGTCAAGCCCGGCCATGACAACGTTGGTGCCGCGCCCCCCAATCGAATGCGATTCAGAGTCCTTCCAACCTTGGCAATCGGACTTGTTGCGCTTGGCTGGTGCGCCGCAATCTCCGCCGAAGACCGCAAGGACCGGGAATTTCAGGAATGCCCGGAATGCCCGGTCATGGTCGGCATCCCGGCTGGAACCTTCGTGATGGGAAGCCCGCGTACCGAGAGCGGGCGTTTTGACTCTGAGGGCCCGCAGCATGAGGTCGCGGTCAAGGCCTTTGCCCTCGGCAAGTATGACGTCACCAGCGAGCAATTTCTTACCTTCCTCAAGGAAACCGGCTACCAGCCTCGCCCCTGCAGCACCATCCTCGACATGAAGTGGAAGTCCCCCGGGCATGGCCAGGCCTATTCGCCGCTCAATGGCGAGCCGCCGCATTGGCCGGCAGTGTGCTTGGATTGGCACGACGCTGAAAAATATATCGCCTGGCTGAACGACAAGGTGCGCATTGCCCACCCCACTCTCGATCATGCCAAGGGCGCCTATCGTCTGCCGACCGAAGCCGAGTGGGAGTATGCCGCGCGCGCCGGCACGACCACGGCGCGCTGGTGGGGCAATGACATCGGCGCTGGCAAAGTCAATTGCAACGGCTGCGGCAGCAAGTGGGACAACCGGCTGTTCGCCGACGTCGACAGCTTCGCCCCCAATCCTTTCGGCCTCTACGGGATGCTCGGCAACGCCTGGCAATGGACCGCCGATTGCTGGCACCCCAATTATTTGGATGCGCCGCGCGACGGGAGCGCATGGGTCGACGAGGATTGCGACAAGCACGTCATTCGCAGCGGGTCGTGGAGCAATCTCCCGAATTTTGTGCGCTCGGCTGCGCGGAGCGGCAGCGGCCGCAACAGCGGCGAGTACGACTATTCGAGCCTCACCGGCTTCCGCGTCGCGCGCGACCTCCCGTGATCAGCGCAAGGCGTCTTTCGGATTGAGATAGAGGACCATGTCCATCACGTCCTGGTAATAACCCGCCGGCAGTGCAATCGGCGACGACAACAGCACCGCGTTGCGGGCACTGACGGCGAATTCGCGATAGTCGGGATCGGCCGCGCGAGCGGTGTCGACGATCTCGGCCTTCAGCACGACACCGGCGCTCGTGATCTCGACATGGATCGGAACCGAGACCTCGCGGTTGCGCAAGCTCGCGAGATCAGGATTCCAACGGCGCTCGACTTGGGCGCGGATGTAGTCCTTCACGCTGAACGGCCCCTCGAGCCCCGTTGCGATATCGTCGTTCTTCGCCACCCTGTCAGGTCTCGCGGCGCCGTTCTCCTCGCTCGGCGTCACCGCTTCCGGCTGCCGCAGCTTGGCCAGAGTCTCGAGCTTGGCTTTCAACTCGTCGGTGGCCGGCTCGCTCGCTCGCGCGACCCCATGCACCGTTGGGTCTGACGGGTGAGCAGCCTCTGGCTGCGGCAACGCAGCGGTCGGCGGCTCGGCCTCGGCGGATGCGCTCTGATTCGTGATTTCGACCTCGACCGGCACGATCTCCAGGCCACCCTGCGACCCTTCTGTGCCGAACACGCCGACAACGAGGAGCAGGCATAGAGCGATGCCATGCAGGATCACGGAAAGCGCGAGCCCCGCGGCGCTCTCGCGGCCTTGCGTCTCGCTTGGGCCGACAGGGCCCACAGGCTCGATCCGCAAGGGCTCTTCATCCTCAAGGTCCATGGCCCATCTTAACCCACTTCCCCATTCTGCGGCGCTCGTTGCCAGGCTTGTCATAAAGCCGCGGAAGCCTGCCCTGGCGCGGCGGCAGGAAATCTGATGTATCCTTGAGCCATGGAGAGTTCCGCGCGAAGGCGTTCAGTTCCGGTCAATATTGGTGGTGTGATGGTCGGGGGCACTGCGCCCATCGTGGTGCAGTCCATGACCAATACCGACACCGCGGATATCGATGCCACCGTGGCCCAGGTGGCAGCCCTTGCTCGCGCCGGCTCGGAGCTCGTGCGCATCACTGTCGATCGCGACGAGGCCGCGGCTGCCGTGCCGCATATCCGCGAGCGGCTGGACGCGCGCGGGGTGGACGTGCCTCTCATCGGCGACTTCCACTATAACGGCCACACTTTGCTCGCCGAATATCCGGCTTGCGCGCAAGCTCTCGCCAAATACCGCATCAACCCCGGCAATGTCGGCTTCAAGGACAAGCGCGACCCTCAATTCTCCGCCATCGTCGATATCGCCATACGCAACGACAAGCCTGTGCGCATCGGGGTGAACTGGGGCAGCCTCGACCAGGACCTGCTCACCCGCCTCATGGACGAGAATGCGAAACTGCCCGAGCCCAAGGACGCCCGCGCGGTGATGCATGAGGCGATCGCGCAGTCGGCGCTGCTGAGCGCCGAGCGCGCGATCGAGCTCGGGCTCGGCCCCGACAAGATCGTGCTCTCCGCCAAGGTCAGCGCCGTGCAGGATCTGATCCGGGTCTATGCCATGCTTGCTCAGCGCTGCGACCTCGCGCTGCATCTCGGGCTGACCGAGGCCGGCATGGGCTCGAAGGGCATCGTCGCCTCCTCCGCCGCGCTTGCCGTGCTGCTGCAGCAAGGCATCGGCGACACCATCCGCATCTCGCTCACGCCTGAGCCGAACGGCGACCGCACGCTCGAGGTGAAGGTGGCCCAGGAGCTGCTGCAGAGCATGGGCTTCCGCAGCTTCGTGCCGCTCGTCGCCGCCTGCCCGGGCTGCGGGCGCACCACCTCGACCACCTTCCAAGAGCTTGCCCGCGACATCCAGGACTTCATCCGCGACGAGATGCCCGAGTGGAAGCGCCGCTATCCGGGCGTCGAGACCATGACCGTCGCGGTGATGGGCTGCATCGTCAACGGGCCAGGCGAATCGAAGCACGCCGATATCGGCATCTCGCTTCCCGGCACCGGCGAGGCGCCGGCGGCGCCGGTGTTCATCGACGGCAAGAAGGCGGCGACCTTGCGCGGCCCCGGCGCGGCGGCCGAGTTCAAGCAGATGGTGCTCGACTATATCGAGCGCCGCTTCGGCCAGGTCGGCCGCAGCCGCACCGCGGCGGAGTGATCTCTCGCCTACCCCGCAAGCTGCGAGGTCAGGTTCACCACCAGTGCGATCACGGTGGTATTGAAGAAGAACGACAACAGCCCGTGCAGCGTCACCACGCGGCGCATCTTGCGCGAGCAGACCTCGACGTCGGAGGTTTGCGCCGTGGTCCCGACCACGAAGGAGAAGTAGACAAAATCGAGATAGTCCGGGATGCGCTCGCCGGAAAATTTCAGGCCGCCGCCCGAGCCACGCGAGGCGCCCTGGGCTTCGCTATGAAACTCGTGAGCGTAGTAGAGCGTAAACACCAGATGCACGAGGAACCATGACACCATGATCGTCGAGAAGCAGAGCGCAAAGAGGAGCGTACGATCCGGGATTTGGTCCGTGCCTTGGACCGGGCGAAGCGCCGAAAGCTGAGCCACGATGGCGAGCACCATGGCTACCGAGGCGAACACGGTGACAATGAGCAGCACCGTGCGGCTTTCCTCCTCCAGGCTCGCCTGCCGCTTGATGCCTTCGACCTCGCATCTGAGCATCATGACCCCGATGAGAAGAACGTAAAGCCACCCCGCAACATTCCACGCAACCAGGAGGCGCGGAATGCCCTCCTCAATGCGCATGAACATAGGGGCGAACTTCCAAACTCCAATACCGACGATCACGGCGATGATGAGCCTGACGTGAGCAAGCAGGTGCTCATACAGAGTATGACGCCGCTCGCTCGGTTTTGGCTTCTTCGTCGTCGCCGTTTTCTTGCCGTGCGCCATGGCAAGCCCATGGGGGATTTGCACAGTCCCGTCAACTGTGCCGCAAGGCCGCGGCGCACCCTATAGTCCGCTTCGCTTGGCCATACCGATCAATTCTGGATGGCGTCCCCGACCAGGCCGACGGTCAGCGCGATCACCGTGACGTTGAAGAAGAACGCCACGATGCCGTGCACGGTCACGGTGCGGCGGATCCGCTTCGAGCAAATCTCGACGTCCGACACTTGTGTCGCCGTGCCGATGGCAAAGGCGAAATAGACGAAGTCCCAATAGGTCGGCTCGGGGTCGCGCGGAAAGATCAGCCCGCCGCCGGTCTTGTGATCATGCTCGGCATAGAATTCATGCGCGTAATGGAGCGCGAACATGGTCTGGATGAACGCCCACGACAACATGATCGTCAGCAACAGAAATAACAGCCCCGGCGTCGCGAAGGTCTCGGCCCTGGTTGCGATTTCGAGCCAGGCGAACACCGCGCCGACGCTCGCGCAGGCGCTGACGATGGTGAGCACGAGAATGGCGAAGCCGCCTTCGTCCTGGGCCAGATATTTCCGGTGAATCTCTCTCACCCCGCTCCGGGCGATCATACGAAAAGCGAGGATGAGGTAGAGACCGACGCCAAAATCCCAAGCGACGAGGAACCGCGTCACGCCGCGCAGCTCGGTGACATACAGGGGCAACAGCGCTCCGACAACGAAGCCCGCGAGGATCGACAAGAAGAGTCTCGGCCGCGTGGAAATGATGCGCAGAGGCAACGGCCATTTGTTGGTTTTTGTCGCCACCCGATGTCCCCCGTGCGGGATCTCCCTCAAGCCCGGCGCGAAGCGATGAAGCGCGCGGCTTGCTTGAGCGTTAGCGCCCTCGCCCCGAAGGGCGCAAGGGCCGCTTCGGCATCTTCGACCAGCGCTTCGAGGCGGGTGCGCGCCGCATCGGCCCCGAGCAGCGCGACAAGCGTCGCCTTGCCGCGGCCTGCGTCCTTGGCGGCAGCCTTGCCCATTGCCGCTGCGTCGCCCTCTGCGTCGAGAAGATCGTCGGCAAGCTGGAAGGCTTGGCCGAAGGCCGAGGCGTAGGCGGCGAGCGCCTCCCGCGCTCTCGCGTCGGCGCCGCCGAGCACGGCGCCTGCGTCGCAGGCGAAATTAAACAGCGCGCCGGTCTTCATCGCCTGCATTTTCGCCACCTCCATCGGCCCGAGACTCTGCCCCTCGGCGGCGAGGTCAAGCGCCTGACCGCCAGCCATGCCGCCGACACCTGCGGCCTTGGCCAGCAGCCCGATCAGCGCGACGCGCATGCCTGGCTCGGGGTGCGTTCGGGGGTCGCTCAATATGCCGAAGGCAAGCGTCAGGAGCGCGTCGCCGGCAAGGATCGCGGTCGCCTCGCCGAAGGCGATATGCGCCGTGGGCCGGCCTCGTCTCATCTTGTCGTCGTCCATGCACGGCAGATCGTCATGCACCAGCGAATAGCAGTGCACGCATTCGAGCGCGGCGGCGGCGGCGAGCGCCGCCTCCTCGTCCACGCCGAACAGGCGCGCCGATTCAATCAGCAGGAACGGCCGCAGGCGCTTGCCGCCGCCGAGCGTTGCATAGCGCATGGCTTCGATCAGCCGGGCCTGGCCCGAAGCGGTCGGCTCCGGCGCGAGCAGGGCGTCGAGGCGCCCCTCGATGAGGCTCGCGATGCGTTCGAGCTTTTCGGTCAGGTCCATGCTTCGGCTTAAGGGTTGCGGCGCGGACCCTAATACCACGTTGCTCCTTACGGCAACCGGAGGGTACAAGGCCTCGGGCCACGGCGATCAAGGCAGCGATGGGCGCTAAGAGACCGGCAAAACGTCGACATCCCTGGCTTAGGCGTATAGGCCTCGTGGTCCTGCTCATCATGGCAGGCCTGCTTCTGTCGATCATCGCCTTCCGCTTCATCAACCCGCCCGTTACCTCGGTGATGATCGCGGAAAAGCTCAAGGGCGCGACGCTCAAGCATCGCTGGGTGCCGCTCGATTCCATGGCGCGCGACTTGCCCCTCGCCGTGATCGCGAGCGAAGACGGCCGCTTCTGCGTCCATTGGGGCGTCGATTGGGGGGCGGTGAAAGACGCCGTCGAGGAAGCGAAGCGGAGGCACCGCAGCTTCCGCGGGGCAAGCACCATTACCATGCAGACGGCGAAGAACCTCTATCTCTTCACCGACCGGAGCTATGTGCGCAAGGTTCTGGAGGTGCCGCTCGCTTATCTGCTCACCCTGTTCTGGCCGAAAGAGCGCGTCATCGAGGTCTATCTCAACATCGCGCAATGGGGCCCAGGCATCTTCGGCGCCGAGGCGGCGAGCCAGCAATATTTTCACAAGAGCGCGGCGGAGCTCACCCGGCGGGAGGCGTTGCTGCTCGCGGCGGCGCTGCCGAACCCTCTCCTGCGCAACCCGGGGAAGCCCAGCCCCAGAATGCTCAGGATCGCCAAGTCGGTGGTGCGGCGAATGCCGATTCTCGCCACGCGCTCGTTCTGCGTCGCCCCGCAGATCACCCGCCAATCGGCCTCTGGCCAGCGCCGGGGTTAGCCACTATAACGGCGCTCACTCAAGAACCCCGCGGGCACCGCGGGCAATTTCAAAGGTTGGATTAATGGCTGTACCCAAGAGAAAAACCTCCCGCATGAAGCGGGGCAACCGCCGCTCCCACGACGCGCTCTCCGCGCCGACCTATGTCGAGGACAAGGATTCGGGCGAGCTCCGCCGGCCGCATCATATCGATCTCAAGTCCGGCAAATATCGGGGCCGGCAAGTGCTCGCCGTCAAGGAAGAGGCTTAAGACGCGCTGCGGCCGGGGAACTTCTCGCTTGGTTCGAGGGTAGAGACCCCATGGTGATCGTGGAGCCGGAGGAAAGGGTCGTTCGCCACTACCGGCGGACGAGCTGGCTTTCGTCTATTCCACTGCTTGCCTTCGTGGTCATCGCCTATGCGGCCTTTGCCGCAGGCGGTGCGGACTTCATACTGACGCGCTTCACTGTGTCCATGCCGTCCGGCGCGGCGTGGACTATCTCGCTCGGTGACATGATGCTCGCCTTCTCCCTGTTCGTGCTGTTCTTCGAAGTTCTCAAATCGACGCGGACCGGAGGCAACTCGGTCGTGGATCACGCACTGTCCATGATCGTGTTCGTGGTCTGCCTGATCCTGTTTCTGATCTGGCCCCCTGCTGGAACCTCGCTGTTCTTTTTGATCATGCTCACGACCCTGATCGACGTCATCGCCGGC
>DASUZQ010000289.1:0-2555 GCA_036376815.1 Methyloceanibacter sp.
GGAAGGGGGCTTGCGAGGCGAAGAGCTCAGCCATCTCGGCAGCAAGCTCGATTTCCGATCCGGCCTCGTCGCCTGCGATCACACCGAGCCAGTCTGCGTTTGAATTGAGATCCAGGTCCTTGCCGGTACCTAAGGTCGCGTCGCCGAAGGCGACCACGCCGATGATGGCGACAAAAACCAACGGTAGTCGGATACGCAAAATGCGCGCCGCCATGACACCCGTCCCTCTTCACGGCAGGAGCCGAAGCTTCTAGAGCGCCGGGCGCCTCAACCGTCGAGCATGTGGACGGGCAACGCATGAAATCGACACCCCCCCTGCACCTCGAAGGCCGGCAGCTAAACTCCTGTCCGGCATTCTTCCCGTGTCTCCCCGTTCGGGGCAAAACGTTCACTTTTTGTTAAACATGAACGTAACCCGCGACTGGGGCGCCACTTCGTCCTGATTGCGGCGAAGCCGAGGCTTGGTGCTTGACACGTGTCGGCGAGGTCACAGGACGCGCGACGCGCGAGGGCAGCCTATCGGTCGGCGGGTAAAGCTGCGTCGCTGCGCGAAAGCTCATCCATCATGCGTGCATAAAGAGAATAAGCGAGACGGTTCAAGCCAAGCCGCGCCGCCATAGCGCTCGGCAGAATGAAGCGCATGTAGACCGACAAGAGTCGGGCCGCACGCTCTTGTTGCGGAAGCCGCTCCAGTATCGATGGCGCCACAAGATAATAGGTGGCGAGGGCGGCATGGCCGCCGGGCATGTCAATGAGAACGCTATCGCGATAGCGGCGAAGGGCGTGGAGCTCGAAGCAATCGTCGCTCAAGCCAAGCACCTCGCAACAGGCGGTGGTCAGGAAGCAGCCTTTGGCCGGCGGCGTGCAGTTCTTGTCGTCGAAGGATTTCGCCAGTTCGTCCTTGCGCTGCACCGCCCAGTCGAGGGCTTTGCGCAAATCCTCGCAGTTGAGCGTGAAGCTGCATTGCTCGGCGTCGCCAAGCTTCACCGCCATCTCCACCGACTTGGCCGAGCGGAACAGCGCTCCGGTCGATAGCGGCAGGACGATGCTCACCTTGTCGTCGCGGATGTCGGTGCACACCCCGCAAAGCGGCTCGTCGACGGCAGTGGTACCGTCCTCGTTCTTGGCGATGATGCGATTGTCAGGCTTGACGAGAAAGTCTTTCGGCAGCGGCGTGCCGTCCGGATCGCCGAAGATCACGAGCTTCGCATCGTAGCTCGCCGCCACCTGAATCTCGGCGCGGAGATCGCACGCGTCGGGATCGGAAAAGGTCACCTGGCCGATGCGGGCGCCGGCTTGCTTGTTGGTGGCCGTACCCTTCCAATCGCCGAACGCCTGCAGCGCGAAGCACTCGGACTTCTTGGACGCCGGCTTCTGCTCGGTGTCGGCCGCGAGGGCCGGCGGGATGAGTTGAACGAGGCGCGGCGCGCCAATCGCAGCGGCGAGCAGTCCGAGCATCCTGCGGCGCGTATTCAGAAGCATGTGTCGATCCCGAGAAACTGGCGCGCGAGGCGTGAGCCCCGCCAAAAACGGTCAATGCCTGTTTCACGAGAACGGCGGCTTGTCAAACCGGCGGTCGGGTGAGGGTATTAGACAAGAAGAAGCCCCGGGAAGAGGCATCCCGGGGCTTCGAAGCTTGGAGTTGCGACAATGCCCGATCGTCGCCGCAAATTCCGCTAAGTTGCGCGGCTCAGACAGAGTCACCCTAGGGCAACCTCACAGACACCAAACGCGTCAGCCGGCGCCGTTCCTCAATCCAAGCCGCGCGTCATCTGTGTCTTGATCGGTTCGGCCGCGTCGGCGGTCACCTTGGTCGACAGCGTGCGCATCTCTTCGGCTTGGGATTGCAAGGCACTGATCTGGTTGCGCCAGTAGGTCGCGTGCAGCTCCATGGCTTCGGCGAGGTTCTTTGCCGCCGCCAGTCTCTTTGCGAGGTCGAAGCCGGAATTGATGTTGCGCTGGGCAATGTCGATGACCTTACGGTTGAGCGCGACGGCGCCTTGACCGACCGCGTCGAACGATCTCTCCCAGCTCTCGAGCACTGTATCGAGCGCATCCTTGGAGCGCTCATAGATCTCTCGCGTTTGAGCGATGTTCTTCTCGGCCAAAGCGCGCATTGCCTCCGGCACTTGACCGTCGCCGGCTAAGTCCTCGAATTGAGCAGCGGCCTTGCGATACGTGTCGCGCGCCTTCTCGGCGGCAGCTTTTGAACTTTCGGTCATGGTACTGGCCTCTTGGGGTTACGCAGAAGGTTAGCAGGGGTTGGACGACCCGAGCCGGCACGCTTCCATGCGCAAAGGCCGGGCCGCCATTGGGCAGGGTAAGACCTTGGCGAGAGACTTTGCAAGCGTGGCGCGCAAACACGCTTCGCGCCCCGCAAACCGAGTTCTCAACACTATGGGTTAAGCGCTTCGAACTCGGCGCTTCTTACCCGTGATCGCAGGCGGCGCGCGAGGCGAACATCGTAACCCACTCTGGGCGCGCATTTTGCGCCGCGCGTGCAAACTTGGATGTGAGGCGCTTTTCGGCGAGAAACGAAGGCCGGGATCGCCGGT
>DASUZQ010000290.1:0-4161 GCA_036376815.1 Methyloceanibacter sp.
CGCATCGAGGATTTGCGCGAGGTGGCACGCATCGTCGACGGCAAGCGCGTGCATGAGAATGTCAGCGCCATGATCGTTCCGGGCTCCGGCCTGGTGAAGGAGCAAGCCGAAGCCGAAGGCCTCGACAAGATCTTCAAGGCCGCAGGCTTCGACTGGCGCGAGCCTGGCTGCTCGATGTGCCTCGGCATGAACCCCGATCAGCTTGCGCCCCGCGAGCGCTGCGCCTCGACCTCGAACCGCAATTTCGAAGGCCGGCAGGGCAGGCTCGGCCGCACCCATCTCGTCTCGCCGGTGATGGCAGCAGCGGCGGCCCTTGCCGGCCGCTTCGTCGATATCCGCGACTTCCATTGAGCTTTGACGAAATCCCTAGCCCAGCAGAGGTTTGGCAGAGCGGCGGCGGACTACGCCACCTCTGAGGTGCACGCCAAAGGCGCGAGCCTTCAACGCCTGGTCGAGCTCACCGAGCCAAAGCCGCATTGGCGCGTGCTCGACGTGGCGACCGGCGCAGGCCATACGGCGCTCGCCTTTGCCCCTCACGTCGCCAAGGTCACCGCCACCGACATCACCGAGGAAATGCTTGCCGAAACGCGAAAGCTTGCCCGGGCCCGCGGCCTCACCAATGTCAAGGCTTTGACCGCCAAGGCCGAGGACCTTCCCTTTCCCGACGCGAGCTTCGATCTCGTCGTCTGCCGCCTCGCCGCGCATCACTTCCGCAAGATAGGCGGTTTTGTCGGCGAGGCGTTCCGCGTGCTGATGCCTGGCGGCACACTCGGGATCGTGGACAACGTGGCGCCGGACGCCGCCATCGTTCCCAAGCGTACGGCAGACGAATTGCGCCATTGCGCCGCCCTGTTCAACGACTTCAAGAAACTCTCAGACCCGAGCCATGTGCGCTGCCTCGGCCTTGTCGAATGGCAGACGCTGCTTGGGCGTGCGGGTTTCACCGTCACGCACACCGAGTGTTTGGATAAGGAGATCGAGTTCGGAACCTGGGTGCAGCGCATGCGCTCGAGCGAGGCCGCGGCCGCGCGGCTCACGGATATGCTGCGCGATGAGCCTTTGCGCTCTTTCCTGAGGCCCCGCGAAACCGCGTCAGGGCCGGATTTCACACTGACGGAGGGAATTGTCCTTGGCCGCAAGCCGCGCTAGAGGCCTTGACTGGCAGGGCGTGCAGGCGCCGTCTCTCGCCGAGCTCGAGGCGATTGCCGACGAGGCGTTCAAGCGGCTGCCTCGCCGCTTCCGCGATCTGTGCAAGGATGTTGTGATCAGGGTCGAGGATTTCCCCACCGATGAGGTGCTCGACGCGCTCGACGCCGAGTCGGCCTTCGACCTGCTCGGCCTCTATCACGGCGTCGACATGGCGCGGCAAAGCGTCATGGACCCAGCCGCCATGCCCGAGATGGTGTTCCTCTATCGCCGTCCGATCCTCGACTACTGGGCCGAGCACGAAGAGACGCTAGGCGCCATCATCACCCATGTGCTGGTGCATGAGATCGGCCATCATTTCGGCCTCTCCGACGCCGACATGCATCGCATCGAGGAAGAGGCCGCGGCCTAGAACTACCAGTCGATGGTCCTCTCGCCGGTGACGTGCGCGGCGATCGCCTTGACCAGAAGCTCGTAGTCCTCGCATGGCCCGCCGCAGCGGTCGGCGATCTCCATCAGCTGCTCTTTCGCCTTCGCCACGTCGTCCTTCAGCAGATAGGCCTCGCCGAGATATTGGCGCGCCTTGGTGTAGCCGGGATCGATGGCAAGCGCCTGGTGGTAATAGTCGATGCCCTTGTCGACGTCGCCGAGCTTGCGCGTGGAGTAGCCGATCAGGTTCAGCACCTGCGGATTGTTCTGGTCCTTGATGCGGAAGAGGAGCGGCAACGCGTCGGCGTAGCGGGCCTCGAGCACGAGATCGCCGGCCGCGAGATACAGATCCTCATCAGTCAACGCCGCGGCGTTGCCGCCGAGGCAAGCCTCAGCGCCGCCGCTCCAGACTTGTCCGGTTCCGCAACTCGTCTTGACGCAGTCGCGCTTTCTCTCGCTGTAGCGCTCACCCTTGGGACAGGCCTTTGTTCTGCCGGTCTTTGTGTCGTCCTTGTTGAATTGACGCATCTCCTCGACTGCGTGAGCCGGCGGCACGGCGAGGATAAGCCCGACCAGGACCGCCAACGCCGCAAAGAGTGAACCTCTTGTCGCAGTCATGTTCGCTCTACCAGTCGACGGTCTTCTCGCCGGTGACGTGCGCGGCGATCGCCTTGACCAGAAGCTCATAGTCGTCGCAAGGCCCGCCGCAGCGGTCGGCGATCTCCATGAGCTGCCCTTTCGCCCCCTCCACGTCGCCCTTTTGCAGATAGGCCTCGCCGAGATATTCGCGCACCTTGGTGTAGCCGGGATCGATGGCCAGCGCCTGGTGGTAATAGTCGATGCCCTTGTCGACATCGCCGAGCTTGCGCGTGGAGTAGCCGATGGAGCCGAGCACCCTCGCCTGCTCCCGGTTCTTGATGCGGAAGAACAGCTTCAGTGCCTCTGCATAGTGCGCCTGCTGGCCGAGATCGCGCCCGGCAATATAGAGGTCGTCATCTGTCAGAGACGCCGAGTTGCCGTCGACGCAAGATCCAACGCCGCTGCTCCAGATTTGCCCGGTTCCGCAACTCGTGCTGACGCAGCCGTGCTTCTTTTCGCTATATCTTTTGCCGCTGGGGCAGCTCTTGCTGGCCTTCGTGCTGCTGCTGTCGTCCGTGTCCTCGACGGCAAAGGCCCGCGGCGCAGCCAAGGTAAGCATGAGCAAGATTGCGCCGGCGCCTAGCGCCGTCATAGATCCAATCGACCTAGCCATGGCTCCGCATCCTTCAATCTGCAGCTGTCGTCTACAACCGCTAGCATGCCATGCCGCCCACAAGCATGACGCCGCGGCGGCAATCACGCGATTTTGAAACGGAAAGCGACGCCCCATAAGCCGCCGTTTTTGCCGTTGACGGAGGCTCCGCCGCGCCTCCAGAGTTGCCCCGAGGCTCATTCAAATCACTGCTCAAGGGCAGCAAGGAAGCAAAGCATGGGGTCGGCTGCCCGCTTAAGGGGCATTATTGCGTTGTTTCTGGTGCTCGCCGTGGCAGGCCCCGAGCCTCAGGCCGTCGCCATCGAGAAGGACAAGCTCGTCCCGGCAGGGCGCCTGGTGATTTCCGGGCGCCGCCTCTCCTGTGGCAACACCCAGACGCTGCTCAGGGATTTCGAGGGCTTCGCCGTCTCCTCGACGGTGATCATGCTCAACATGCAGGCGCTCGACCCGCTGCCGCGGCAGGTGCAATGGCTGATCTACTATCATGAATGCGGGCATATCCTGTACGGCCCGAGCGAGACCTCGGCCGATTGCTACGCTGTGCGGCGGGCGCGGCGTGAGGGCTGGCTGAACGACCAAGCGCTTAACGACATCTGCGCGGTGTTCAACATCGCCGGCCACGGCCCGGTGCATCCCGACCCGCAAGCGCGCTGCGATCAGCTTCGCCAATGCTTCGGCAAGCCCGGCGTGACGGCCCGTGAGGGCGACAAATAGCGCAGGATTCGGGGCCTCGGAGTGAGATTGCGCAAAGCCCGTTCGCCCCGTAAGCTGCGCTTTATGAGGGATGCGCCAATGCGAATTGGGGGGGCGCTTTTCAGCGTCTTGGTCTGCGGAAGCCTTGCCTTTCAGCCGTCGCCGGCGCGCGCGCAGGAACACACCTTCCTGGACGGCCCAAGCGGCCCGACCATCGACGACTATCTGAAGCAGGCCGGACCAGACGTGAAGCTCGTCCCGCAAGGCTCCCTCAAGATCGACGGCAGGACGGTGAATTGTGGCAAGCGGCCGACGGTGCTCAACTCGAATTTCGACAGTTGGGGCGGCGCCTTTCCCGGCTTCGTCATCCTCAACACCAAGAAGATCACCGGGCTCTCCACCGCGGTGAAGCTCTACGTTTATTCGCACGAATGCGGCCACCAGTTCGAAGGGCCAGACGAGACCAAGGCCGATTTGTTCGCGATCAGACGCGGCGTGAAATGGGACTGGCTCGACGCCGTTGGCATGGAGGATATCTGCACCTTCATCTCGACGCTGAAGGGCGATGCGGTGCATCCGCCCGGCACCCAGCGTTGCGAGACCATGCGCAACTATTACAAGCAACTGATCGAGAGCGGCAC
>DASUZQ010000291.1:0-2295 GCA_036376815.1 Methyloceanibacter sp.
CGAGCGTGCCGCCGCTCTTGAGCTTTACCTGCTTGCCGTCTATGGCTGTCGCCATGTCCCCGAGGTGGAAAATCACGCCGTGCTCCTCGTGCAGCGCGCGGATGAAATCGCCCATTTGTGGGCCGAGGACCCTTTCCATCGGCCGCTTGTCCGGCGCCACCACGTGAACCTCTAATCCGCGGGCACGGAGCGAGGCCGCGACCTCGAGCCCGATAAAGCTCGCACCCATGACGACCGCCGTTCGCGCCGTCTTGGCGTTCTCGATGATCGATTTGCAGTCGGCGAGCGAGCGGAGTGTGTGCACGTGCGGCTGGTCGGCGCCGGGGATCGTGAGGCGAACCGGCTCGGCGCCAGTTGCCAGCAGAAGCCGGTCGTAGGCAACCGCGCTCCCGTCCGCGAGCTGGACCTTCCGGTCCTGCACGGCGATGCCGGCGACCTTCGTCTTGAGCCGTAGATCGATCCCATTCTCGGCATAGAAGCCGTCCGGCCGCAGCGGGACCCAATCCTCCTCCGCATTGCCGGCGAGGTAGTCCTTGGACAGGTTCGGCCGGTCGACCGGAGGCGCATCGTCGTCGCTCAGCATGACGATGCTTCCCTGGTAATGGACGCGCCGGAGCATCTCGGCTGCGGCGAAGCCGGCGGCGCCTCCGCCGACGATCACGATCCTATCCGGAGCACTGGCCGCCTGCTTGCCGCGTGGCTCAGGTTTCTGCTGCTTCACCTTCTCGCGTACGAAAATCTTGCCGTCTTGTTGCTCCACCCTCCAGCAGGCCACCGGACTCAAAGCCGGAGCGCGCAAGGCTTCGCCCGTGCGGAGATCGAAGCAGGCGTGATGCCACGGGCAGCGGACGGTATTTCCAACCACGAGCCCGTCCCCCAAGGGGCCGTTGTAATGCGTGCAGTGGGCCGCGACAGCGAATACCTCCTTCCCGCGGCGGACGAGCAGGATGGGTTTGCCGCCGGCATGGCCGACGAGCTTGCCGCCGTCGGCAAGCCCGTCGAGGGCGACGCCCTCGGCGAGATCGGGGCCGCTAGGCTCGGCTGAAGCTTCCGCCATGCTCTTCTCCCTTGCCGAGGACTCTATACCGATCGCACCGCGGGTATCACACGAAGTGTGTTAGCCCTTGCCCTTGGTGCGGGTGTTGCCGTGAGAGGCGTTGCGCTCGAGGAATTCGATCATCAGCCCGGCCACGTCGACTCCCGTGGCCTTCTCCAGCCCCTCGATGCCGGGCGAAGAATTGACCTCGACCACGAGCGGCCCGCCCTCGGCGCGGAGCATGTCCACGCCGCACACATTGAGGCCGAGGGTGCGCGCCGCGCGCACCGCCATGGTCCGCTCCTGAGGGGTGATGCGTACCTTCTCACCGAGCCCGCCGCGATGCAGATTGGAGCGGAACTCGCCGGCCGGTCCTTGCCGCTTCATCGCCGCCACCACGCGGTCGCCGATGACGAGCAAGCGGATGTCCATCGCCTCGGCCTCCTTGATGAATTGCTGGACGAGGATGTTGACGTTGGCGCCGTGAAAGGCCTCGATCACCGACTTCGCCGATTTCACCGTCTCGCCGAGCACCACGCCGATGCCTTGCGTGCCTTCGAGCAGCTTGATCACCACCGGCGCTCCGCCGACGAGATCGATGATATCCTCGGCCTGTTTCGGGTCGTTGGTGTATGCGGTGACGGGCAGCCCAATGCCGCGGCGGGCGAGCAGCTGCAGGCAGCGGAGCTTGTCGCGGCTCCGCCCGATGGCGACGGATTCATTCAAGGGATAGACGCCCATCACCTCGAACTGACGCAGCACGGCAAGGCCGTAAAAGGTGATCGATGCGCCGATGCGCGGGATCACCGCGTCGAAATCCTCGAGCCGCCGCTTGCGGTAAAAGAGCATCGGCCGGCGCGAGGTGATGTTGATGGAGACGCGCAGCGTGTTCAGCACCTCGATGTCATGGCCGCGGGCGCGCGCCGCCTCGCAGATGCGCCGATGGCTATAGAGATGCGGATTGCGCGCGAGCAGCGCGATGTTCATGGGCCGTCCCGTTCTTTTGGGGGATTAGGGTTTAGGGCAGCGCCTTCGATGGCTCAAGCGCCACCCATGCGAGCCACTGACGCAGGCCCGGCGGCCGGTGGCCGGCAAGGAAGGAACGGCCCGGTTCGATCAGCGCCCGGCCCTCAAGCGCCGTGCGCCCGAGCAGCATGCGGAAGCCCATCTGGTCGCGGTTGGTCAGGGCAAGCTCGATCGGCCAGGTGCGGTCGCCGAGCATCAGGCGCGTCTCGACGATGTAGCGGCGCTCGACCAGG
>DASUZQ010000292.1:0-3040 GCA_036376815.1 Methyloceanibacter sp.
TGCGTTCTGATGCGAATGCATTTCCGCACAATTCTCGTATGGCTGCCGCCAGGCGCAGGGGGTCATACCGACCGCTCTCGCGAACGCGCTGGCAACTGCCGACTTTCAGGCCACACGAGGCAGCGGCGCGGCACTTTGACCTCGGAGCAGCCGAATGCAAAAAGACCCGCGCCATTCGCAAAACCGCTACGTTCTCGCGCGATCATAGGTTGCACCCTGCGAAAGGAGCCCATTATGCACGCGAAGCAAGCACTTTCCATTTTGTCATTGGCGTTGACGCTCGCGGCGGCAGCCCCCGCCTTTGCCCAAGACGCTGCCGATCAGAAATCGTTGCCGACCCAGCTGATCGACGCGCTCAACGCCGTGTTCGGCAAGCAGACCGATAACCGCGCGGTGCACGCCAAGGGCATCGTGCTCGAAGGGAAATTCACCCCGAGCGCCGACGCCGCATCACTGAGCAAGGCGCCGCACCTCCAGGCGGGCGCCACCGTGCCCGTCACCGTCCGCTTCTCGGATTTTGCCGGCGTGCCGGCGATCCCCGACACCGACCCGAATGCAAGCCCGCGCGGCATGGCGGTGAAATTCCATCTGCCAGACGGTTCGAATTCGGACCTGGTGATGCACTCCTATAACGGCTTTCCCACCGCCACTGCCGCCGAGTTCCGCGATCTCCTGCTTGCGCTCGCGGCGAGCGGCAAGGACGCGCCGAAGCCGACGCCGCTCGAGACATTCTTCGGAACCCATCCGATCGCCAAGACCTTCTTGACCGCGGAGAAGCCCGCGCCGGTCAGTTTTGCCACTCTCCCCTATTTTGGCGTGAACAGCTTCAAGTTCACCAACGCCAAGGGCGACAGCACCGTCGTCCGCTATCAGATGCTGCCGGAGGGCAGTGCCGAGTACCTCACCAAGGAGCAGCTTGCCGAGGCCGGACCCAATTATCTCGCGGAGGAGATCCGCAAGCGCGTCGGCGACGGCCCGGTGCGCATGAAGCTGCAAGTCCAGCTCGCCGAGCCTGGCGACAAGATCGACGATCCGTCGATCGCCTGGCCTGACAGCCGCAAGACCGTCGAGCTTGGCGTGGTCGAGATCGACAAGGTCAATCCCGACAGCGACGCCGCCCAGCGCGCCTTGTTGTTCCTCGAGAACGAAGTGCCCGCCGGCATCGAGACCGCCGACCCGATGATTGACATCCGCAGCCAGGCCTACGCCGTCTCCTTCGCGCGCCGTCACGCGACCGCGGCGCAATGACAATAGCCTGACGCGCGTGACGAGTAGGAGGATCGGACGATGAGACCATCAGTTCTTATGGAGCGAGCCGCGGGGCTTATCGCCGTGGCGCTCGTCGCGGCCTTGGTGGCGCCCGCGAGATCGGCCGAGCAGAATGCCGGAGAAGCCATCAAACTCGTCACCTCGGCGAAGCTGCCCAACGTTCCGGGCAAGAGCGTGAGCGCAGTCGTGGTGAACTATGCGCCCGGCGGAAAGTCTGGGCCGCACCACCACGCCGGCAGCGTGCTCGTCTATGTGCTGTCGGGAGCCATCCGCTCGGAGAACTCGGCGACCGGACCCGCCAAGGTCTATCAAGCCGGTGAGACCTTCTTCGAGCCTCCGGGTAGCGAGCATCTGGTCAGCGAGAATGCAAGTACTACCGAGCCCGCGAGCCTGCTTGCTATCTTCATCGCCGATGATGGCGCGGAGCTGACGACGTTCGACAAGTAAGATCCGATGAGGACAAGGAATGGTTCAGCCCTTCCCGCCGGGCTTCCGCACCGAGGACATCGAGACCGGCGGCGCCACCATCCATGTGCGTTTCGGTGGCTCCGGGCCAGCCGTCGTCATGCTGCACGGTTTTGCCGACACCGGAGATATGTGGGCCCCCTTGGCGGCGGAGCTCGCGAAAGACCACACGGTCGTCGTCCCCGACTTGCGCGGCATGGGGCTCTCGTCCCACCCGGAAGGAGGCTATGACAAGAAAACCCAAGCCCATGATGTCGCCCGCGTGCTCGATCGCCTCGGCATCAATAAGACCGATCTCGTCACTCACGACATCGGCAACATGGTCGGCTATTCCTTCGCCGCCCAATATCCCGAGCGCGTCACGCGCTGGGTGGCCATGGACGCTCCCCTTCCAGGCATTGGAAATTGGGACGAGATCGTGAAGAGCCCCCTCCTCTGGCATTTCAATTTCCGCGGCCCCGACGTCGACCGTCTGGTCGCAGGCCGCGAGCGCATCTATCTCGACCGCTTCTGGAACGAATTGTCGGCCAATCCGGCATCGATCGACGAAGCGACCCGCCGGCACTACGCCGAGCTTTACGCGTTGCCCGGCGCCATGCATTCGGCCTTCGAGCAGTTCGCGGCCTTTCATCAGGATGCGATCGACAACAAGGCCTTGGCGGCAAAGGGCAAGCTCACCATGAAGGTGCTTGCCATCGGCGCGGACAGGTCCTTTGGCGCCGCCATGGCCGACGATCTTCGCTTCGTCGCGAGCGACGTGACCGGGGGCGTCATCCCGAATTCAGGTCATTGGCTTATGGAAGAGCAGCCTGCCGCCATGGTCGCGGCGATACGCACCTTCCTCGACCGGTAAGCGATGGCGAAGGCATCGATGTCGCATGGCTCTCCACTCAAGCCGCGGCAAGGGTTAAGTTCCTGATGTGACCGATCCGGTGGAAAAAACCGTACTCGTCCTGCAAGGCGGCGGCGCGCTTGGTGCCTATCAGGCCGGCGCCTACGAGGCCCTGGCCATGGCCGGGCACATGCCGAGCTGGGTCGCAGGCATCTCGATCGGCGCCGTCAACTCAGCCATCATCGCCGGCAATCCGCCGGAGAAGCGCATCGAGCGCCTGCGCGAGTTCTGGGAGCGCGTCTCGAGCCGCCTGCTCGCCTGGCCGCTTTCCAACGACGACAATTCGCGCCGCGTCTTCAACGAGACGAGCGCGACGCTGTCTGCGGTCGGCGGCGTTCCAGGCTTCTTCGAGCCGCGCGTGCCTCCTGCCGTGTTCCAGCCGCAAGGCACGCCGGAGGCGATCAGCGTCTACGA
>DASUZQ010000293.1:0-2450 GCA_036376815.1 Methyloceanibacter sp.
CAACGCCTGAAACGCCGCCACCGCGGCCCCCCGCGCGCCTGGGCCGTACATATGCCGTACATAGGCTAGTGGGCAGATAGCTGGTTTCCCCAGATTTCCGCGAGCCTTTGGGCTCTGCCGCAATTCCATTTGTAGAACTTATAGCTGACCGGATTCGTGTTGTGATAGTTCTGGTGGTAATCCTCGGCCGGAGTGAACGTGGTCACCGGCTTGATTTCCGTCACCACCGTCTCCTTGAAGCGGTCAGCCACCTGCTGCTTGGTGGTGTCCGCCAGTCCTTTCTCCTCGTCATTCCCGACGAAGATCACGCTTCTGTAGGCGCTACCCTCGTCACAGAACTGGCCATCGGGATTGAACGGATCGATATTGTGCCAGTACTGGTCGAGCAGCTTGGCGTAGGTCACCTTGGCGGGGTCGTAGGTGACCTTGACCGCCTCCTGATAGCCCTCGTGGTCGCCATAAGTGGGATTTGGCTTGGTGCCGCCGGCGTAGCCTGAGGTCGTGTCGGTGACGCCGTCAACCTCGTCGAAGGCCGCCTCCATGCACCAGAAGCAGCCGCCAGCGAAGATCGCGGTCTTGGTGTCCGCGGCCACGGCGCCCTCGCCTCCGCCACTGCTCATGGCCAGAACGACAAGCGCCGCGACGGCAACCCCGACTGCGCCTATCCATCTCGACATGGTCATGATCTCCAGAATTGCTCACCCCACCATAGGGAGACGCGCCCGGCCCGCAAACCGCCTCTCGCGGGACCGTGAAGCGAATTGATTCAGGGATATGCCAGCCACAGTTTGTCGCGCCCAACACTTTTCCGCTATGGAGAGCCATGACCAAGAGGCTGTCCTCACCCCTCGACGCGATCAGACCCGCCTATGACGCGGTCGTGGTCGGCTCCGGCTATGGCGGCGGCGTCGCAGCCTCGCGGTTATCGCGCGCCGGCTTGCGCGTCTGCGTCATCGAGCGCGGCCGCGAATTCCTGACCGGGGAGTTTCCCGCGCGCCTGCCAGAGCTTCGCCGCGAGCTTCAGATCGTTGGCGGCAAGATGCGGAGCGGCCGTCGTACGGGCCTGTTCGACTTCAGGCTCGGCTCCGACATCCACGTGCTGATCGGCTGTGGGCTCGGCGGCGGTTCGCTGATCAATGCGGCGGTGGGGCTCAGACCCGACGCGCGCGTCTTCACCGATGCGGCTTGGCCGCAGCAGGTGAGAGAAGACGGATTGCTCGATCAGGGCTTCGCCAGGGCAAACGCCATGTTGCGCCCGACGCGCCACGGCAGGCCTTCAGACTTCACCAAATATCGCGCGCTTGAGGCGGCGAGCGCCTGCTTCGGCCAGCCGCCGGTTCCCGCTCCTGTCGTGGTCAGCTTCGCGGAGACCGTCAATCCCGCCGGCGTTGAGCAACCAGCCTGCACACTTTGCGGCGATTGCTGCTCTGGCTGCAATGTCGGTGCCAAGAACACGATCGCGCTCACCTACCTTCCCGATGCGAAGGCGCATGGCGCCGAGATCTTCACCGAGCTTACCGTCACTCGCGTCGCCAAGGAGGGGAGCCATTGGCGCGTCTATTTCGCTCCGACCGAGGAACCTGATGCGGCTTTGAGCTCAATTGGAGCCAAGACCGTGGTGCTCTCCGCCGGCACGCTCGGCTCGACCGAGATCCTGCTCCGCTCGCGCGAGGAGGGATTGTCCCTTTCCGATTGCCTTGGCCAGCGCTTCTCCGCCAATGGCGACATCATCGCCTTTGCCCTTGGCGGCAATGAGAGGGTGAACGGCATCGGCGTCGGCCACCCGCCGAAATTCGTTGGCGATGCCATCGGCGCCTGTGTCACCGGCGAGATCGAGCTTCACGATAGCGGCCGGCTCGATCACTCGATGTACATCCAGGAGGGCGTTCTGCCATCGGCGCTCGCGCCACTGCTCCCGGTATTTTTCATATCCGGCGGCAGGCTACTTGGCGCCGCGCAGACCCTCATCAAGGGCGTCTATCAAGGACCGCTGCAAAGCCTGCAGACCTTCTTCGTGGTGTCCCACGACGATGCAAACGGGCGCATTCGGCTGGAGAACGGCAAGGCGCAGATCGATTGGCCGAATGTGGCCGAGCAGCCTGCCGCCCGAAATGAAGAACACCGGGAGCAGCGGCGCGAGCGCCGACGGCAACACGCCCTCCTGGATGAACATCGAGTGGTCGAGACGACCATTGTCATGCAGCTCGATCTCGCCGGTGACACAGGCGCCGATGGCGTCGCCGACGAATTTCGGCGGATAGCCGACGCCGATGCCGTTCACCCGCCCCTTCCCGCCAAGGGCAAAGGCGATGATGTCGCCATTGGCGGAGAAGCGCTCACCAAGCCGATCGGACACGGGAAGCCCCTCCTCACGCGAGCGGAGCAGGATCTCGGTCGAGCCGAGCGTGCCGGCTGAGAGCACCACGGTCTTGGCTTCGACCGAGCGCAAC
>DASUZQ010000294.1:0-4001 GCA_036376815.1 Methyloceanibacter sp.
GTCACTACCAGCGTCAGCGGCGACTCTGGACCGTATACAGCAAACCGGAAAGCTCACGCTCGGCTATCGCGCCGATGCGCGGCCATTTTCTTATAAGGACGAAAGCGGAAATGCGGCCGGCTTTGCGGTGGGGTTGTGCCAACAAGTCGCCGACAAAATCAAATCAGACCAGGGGCTCTCAACCCTGACCGTGGAATGGGTTCCGGTTACGGTGGAGGAAGAACTCCAAGCGGTGCGAGATGGAAAGGTTGACCTGCTTTGCGGAGCGGCTGAAACCTTGACGAGCCGTAAGGATGTCGACTTCTCAGTCCCAGTATTCCCAGGTGGAATCGGAGCACTCGTCCGAGCGAGCGCTCCCGTGGGATTAAGGGAGGTCCTTTCCGGCCGTCCACCGTCCGGGCCACTATGGCGCGGTTACCCTGCACAGCTTATCGAGAAGCAGACGCTGTCTGTGGTGAGCGGGACGCCCAGCGAGAAATGGCTGGCAGACAGCCTTGATAAGCTTCAGCTTACCGCCAAAGTCGTGCCGGTTAAGAATTACGAGGAAGGCATTCAGCGTGTGCTGGACGGAAGCTCCAATGTATTCTTTGCGGACCGATCCATCCTCCTGGACGCAGCGAGGCGCGGACCCGCGGCAAGCGACTTGACCGTTCTTAAGCGTCAATTCACGTATGCCCCTATCGCACTGGCGCTGGAGCGGAACGACGCAGACTTTCGCCTTGTGGTAGATCGAGCGTTGAGCCAGCTGTTTGGCTCGCAGGAATTCCACGACTTGTATGTGAAATGGTTTGGACAGCCGAACGAAAGCGTCGACACATTTTTCAAGCTTAGCACGCTACCGGAGTGACTTAGGGGTGAGGGTCCTCCACAACGCGGCCCGGCGTCTTTCGCGTGACCATAGTGTTGCTCGTGCGGCAGCAAATCTTCGGCCGCGTATTTGCTTGGCTGCAGCCGCAGGGACCCCGGTCACGGTGCGGCTGTACGGCGCTTTGAGGGGTGCGACGCAGGGGTCAGTGGTTCAATGAACCAGTGACCGTGACCGAAGTGTGAACGCTCAGGCCACAAAGTGCGAACGTGTGTCCGCAAAATTCCGCAGAATTCCTGCAAATCCGTGAGGGGAACTGCGTTGACATCGCAGGGGTCACCGGTTCGATCCCAGTCGCGCCCACCACTTTTCGCGGCCTTATGACGCCGCCCACCCCAGCCACGGTCTCTTCAGGACGGCGTCAAGACGTGGCATAAAGGCAGGGGGTCACATTCGGTCAGCTGCGCCATGCCGCACGATGCGAGAACGCTGTTCACGCTCGCCTGCGCTGCCGGCGCCGCAGCCTTTTTGGGAGGATGCGCCAAGGCCTCTGTCGGCAACGTGCAGGAGGTCGAGGCGGGGACGTACAGCGTCGGCGTCAGCCGAACGAGCGGCATCGCCACCGACGCGAATAAGACGCTCAGCGCCGCCGTCGACAAGGCCGGCGCGTTCTGCCATGCGAAGGGGCAGAAGTTCCTGCTCAAATCAGCCGTGGGGAGCACCGTTGTTTTCCGCTGCGTGGCGACGGCACCGACCCCCGAATGACGGCTGTTCAGCCGCACAATGCCGGCATAAGTATAGGAGATGCATTCTCGCTCTCTCGACCCTTGGGCCCATGAGCACGTCTTCCTCGGCGCCGGCCACGCCCGCAACGAACGACGGACCTGGCTCGTCGTAGCACTGACCGCGACCATGATGGTCGCCGAAATCGTCGGCGGCATTGTGTTCGGCTCGATGGCGCTCCTCGCCGATGGCTGGCATATGTCGACGCATGCAGCCGCGCTCGCGATCGCCGCTGTCGCCTATCAATACGCGCGGCATCACAAACATGATGCGCGCTTTGCCTTCGGCACGGGGAAGCTCGGCGACCTTGCCGCCTTCGCAAGCGCCATCGCCCTCGGCATGATCGCGTTGCTGATCGCGTATGAGAGCCTGATCCGATTGGCGCGGCCTGTGCCCATCGCCTACGCCCAGGCGATTTCCATCGCGGTCGTTGGGCTCGCGGTCAATCTCATTTGCGCCTGGCTGCTTCGCGAAGAGCACGCGCACCATCACGATGAAGGCGCGGATCATGGTCACCACCACCACCACAGGGACCACAATCTCCGGGCAGCCTATCTGCACGTCCTTGCCGACGCGCTCACCTCGGTCCTGGCCATCGGCGGCCTCATTGTCGCGCTTTGGTTCGGATGGCCGTGGATCGACGCCGTCGTCGGCCTTGTCGGTGCCTGCGTGATCGCGAGCTGGTCGTACGGGCTGATCCGCGATGCCGGCAAGGTGCTGCTCGACGTGGTTCCCGACGGACGCACGCAAGGCGTCATTCGCGAGCGCCTGGAGGTCGACGGGGACCGCGTCTCCGACCTGCATCTTTGGCAGATCGGCCCAGGCCACCGCGCCGCCATCGTCACCATCGTCAGCGACCGGCCGCAGCCGCCTGCCGCCTATAAAGAGAGGCTCCGCGGGATCGCCGGCCTCAGCCATGTCACTGTCGAGGTCGAGCCCTGCCTGCCGAAGAAGCGGCGCAGCGCGGCGTAACCGGAAGGCTAGAGAACGCCGCGTGCCTTGAGGCGCGCTTCTCGAGCGTTGACAGGGCGTGGGGGCCTTGACTATGGTCCGCCCCGGTCTGTCGAGGAATTCCTCAGAAGGCCAATCTCCTCCACCTTTGCTCTAGGTGCTTCGCATGAAGATCAAGAATTCGCTCAGGGCCTTGCGCAAGCGCCATCGTAACAACCGCGTGGTGCGCCGGCGCGGACGGCTCTACGTCATCAACAAGACCAACCGCCGATACAAGGCGCGGCAGGGCTAGGGTCCTCGCGAGCCGCGAACAATCCTATGTCTTTGACGGCGCTTCCCCGCTGTCCTAGCTTCTGGCCATGATCGATCGGCCCTATCGGACCGCCGCCCTTGCGGCGCTGCTCCTGTTTTGCTGTTTCGCGTTGACAGCCTCCTCCGCGCTTCCGGCGCGGGCCGCGGACGAAGAGCTTGAGCCCGGCATTGGCGATGTGCCCCCCAGCGATAGGCTCCCCGACAGCGGCGATTCGGAAGAAGGGGGACAGCCGCCAAGCGGCAAGGACTTGACCGGCCCTCCGCCCTCTTCCACGCCCAACAAGCAGGACCGGTCCGATATTCTCGGCAACGTTCCGCTCGGCGATCCCGCGGTGCGCGCCGAGATGCTGAAGGAGCTCTACACGCAACTGAGCGGCGCTCGCAGCGCCAAGGATGCCGAGCCGATCGCCGAGGCGATCGAGGAGACGTGGCGCCGCTCGGGCAGCGATACCGTCGACCTGCTCATGACCCGCGTCGATGCTTTCGTGCTCGCCGCCGATCTCGACCTTGCCATGCAGGTGCTCGACGCCGTGACCGAGCTCGACCCGGAGAATGCCGAGGCCTGGCATCAGCGCGGCATCGTGCATTTGATGCAGAACAATACCGAGCAGGCGCTCGCCGATCTCAAGCGCGCGGTTGCCATCGACCCCAACCACTATAAGGCGTTGCGAGATCTTGGCGCCCTCTTGCAGCAGACCGGCGATCAGCGCGGGGCGCTCGACGCCTATCGCAAGGCACTCGTGGTCAATCCCTTTCTCGAGCAGGCGCGGCGGGCCGAGGAGCAACTCTCCCACGACGTCGAAGGCCGGGACATCTAGGCCCGCTCCGTCAAGCTAGGAACGCTGCTGCGCTTCCGGGTTTTCCTCGCCGACAAAGGCAATGCGCAGCATGTTGGTGGCGCCCGGGGTACCGAGCGGCACGCCGGCGGAGATGATCACCCGCTGACCGGGGAGGGCGAAGCCTTCCTGGTAGGCGATGCGGCAAGCCTTCGCCACCATGTCGTCCAAGTCCTTAGGATCGCCGGTCAGCACGCAGTGCAGGCCCCAGACGATCGCGAGCTTGCGGCCCGTGGCGGGGACTGGGGTCAGCGCAATGATCGGCTGCGGCGGCCGCTCGCGGGCGGCGCGGATGCTCGTCGCGCCAGAGGCCG
>DASUZQ010000295.1:0-4602 GCA_036376815.1 Methyloceanibacter sp.
CGCGCGTGCGCGCGATGCGTTGCGCGGTGGCCGCTTGGCGGTCATCCTTGCCCTTGCGCTCGCCTTCGTTGCGCCCAACCTTCTGTGGAACGCAAACCACAGCTTCGCCACCTTCTCGCACACGGCTGAGAACGCCGGCTGGAACGGGTTTCCCTTCCATCTCGAAGATGGCCTTGAGTTCATCGGTTCTCAGTTTGCCGTGTTCGGTCCCATCCTGTTCGCGGTGCTTGGCTTCGTAGCCTGGCGGGCCGCGCGGCGCGGCTGTGAGCAACCCGAATGCAGATTGCTTGCGTTCTCGGTTCCAGTGATCCTCCTGCTCATCGTGCAGGCGCTGCTGTCGCGCGCGTTCGCCAATTGGGCGGCCGCCGCCTACCCCGCCGCGACGATTCTGGTCACGGCCGAGCTGTTGCGGCATTGGCCGCGCCTGTTCAGGGTTTCACTCTGGCTCCATCTCGGCGCGGCGCTGGTCATCACCATCGCGCCGCTCTTCGCCAAACGACTGACCGCTCTCACCGGTCCTGAGTGGAACCCTTACGCCCGCGTGCTCGGATGGCATGACCTCGCCGCAGCGACGCAACGTATCGCCGAGGCGCAAGGCGCAAAGTCGGTGCTGACCGACAATCGCGAAGTGACGGGCGAGCTCGTCTATTACCTTCGCGACATGACGCTCCCGATCACCATCTGGTTTCGCGCGCAAACCCCACGCAACCATTTCGAGATGACGCGGCCCTTCACCGAAGCCGAGCCTGAGCCCGTGCTTTACGTTACCTTGATCCATACCAGGACGTCGGTGCCTAAGTGTTTCGACTCAAGCCAACCTGTTGGCAAACAAGAGTTTCCTACTGACGCTCTGCCGGTGCGCGAAGCGCTCTTCTATTTGCTGAAGGGCTATGAGGGCGACAATGCCGATTGATCGGAATGCGCAAGTCCCCGACGAAGCTCGCTTGATCGAGCTCAAGCTTGCGGCCGTGGCGGCCCTGATCGGCGTGGCCGCCGCGGTGATTTTCGTCGGCTGGCCCGATCTCGATCTTGCCGTGGCACGGCTGTTCTACGTCGAGCCGCGCCACTTTCTGTTCAATCAGTCGACGCTGGCCACCATCCTGCGTCTAGGCTTCAGGCTTGTGACCTGGACCACCGCCGCCTTGGCGGTGATCGGGATCATCCTCGTTCTTGCCAAGAGGCGCCATCTCCTCGGGCTCGGCTTGCCGCAATGGGTCTTTCTCGCGCTCGTGCTCATCACCGGGCCCGGGCTGATCGCCAACACGCTCTTGAAGGACAATTGGGCGCGGCCGCGGCCGATCCAGGTCGTCGAGTTCGGCGGACCCGATCGTTTCACGCCGGTGCTCGAGCGCTCAGGCAGTTGCGAGCGGAATTGCTCCTTCGTCAGCGGCGAGGCCTCGGCGACGTTTGCCATCGGTTTTGCCATTGCCATGCTCGCGCGCCGCAGGCGTGCCGCGCTGATGGCCGCCGCAGTGGCCGCCGGCAACATCGCCGGTCTCATTCGCATGGGCGAAGGCGGCCATTTCCTGAGCGACGTGATCTTCGCCGCCGTCTTCATGGCGCTCGACGTGGCGCTTCTCCACTGGCTCGTGTTCCACGTCCTCCTGCAAAGGACGCCGGACGAAGCCTGGTGGCATGACAAAACCATCGCTCTTACCGAAGACCTTCGCCGCAGTTCGGCTGAGGCTATTGCTTCCGGCAACGACTGGCTGCGGCGGACCTTTCCCCAGACATTTGGAGGCCGGCTTGCCCCGAAGGACGATCGCGACGGCGGCGACCCGGCGCCTTGATGCGACGCCGAGCTGAGAGGGAACGGGGCTCAGTTGGAGTGCACGGTGGCGACGCCTCGCTCCATTTCGTACTCGTCGGTCGCCCAAATCGCGAGTCCGACGAACAGCAACGCGGCGAGCGTTAGCGAAACGGCGACGGCGATCTCGATAATGCGAGCCCTGGTTAGCCCCAATCTTCGTGCCTCAGAGCGAACGCCGATGCCATGATGTGGCCGCAACCGTGGAAGTCCTCCTGCTTACCCTCCCTGTCTAACGCCACATCGCCGCCTCGTCGTTGCGTTGTGATGTCGCGCGCGACGCTGCGCCCCTGCGCTGAAGTGTCGGCTTGAGAAGCTTGTATTGCTTGGGGTTTTGAGCGCAGGCCGGACTAAGGCGTGACGGCGCTGCGCTGTTGCGCCACGACCGCGCTCTGGCCTTCACTGTCGTCGGCGCCGGGCGCGTCGCGGCCATAGATGTCGGGCCTGAATTGCACCATGCCGTTCTCCGACACGAAGGCCGTCAGATAGACGAAATGCACCGGCACCGATTTTCCGAGCGCCACATTGATGCTTTTTCAGTACTCGGCAGCTCCCTGCACTTTCTCCGGCGTCCAGCCTTGCGGGGCAAGCAGCCAGGCGACCAGGTCGAGCACCTGCTGCACGCGCACGCAGCCTGAGCTGAACGCGCGCGCCGATTGGCTGAACAGCTGCTTCAGCGGCGTGTCGTGCATGTAGACGCTGTGCTTGTTCGGCATGTTGATGCGCACCACGCCGAGCGCATTGAAGGTGCCTGGGTCTTGCACGAAGCGGTAGTTGACCACTTCCGGCGCGTTCCAATCGATGCTCGTGGGATTGAGCGAGCCGCCTTTCGCCACCACGCTGAAATGCTCGTTGGTGAAATAGCTCGGATCCTTGCGCAGCTTCGGAATGAGATCGGCATGCGCGATGCTCTCCGGCACGGTCCAGGTCGGATAGAAATTGACCTCGACGATTTGCGCCGACACCGCCGGCGTGGCGCGCGCCGGCTTGCCCACGACCACGTTGCTGGTGAGCGCGAGGTTACCGCGATCGACCGCCTGCAAGGTGAAGGCCGGAACGTTGACCAGCACGTAGCGCGGCGCCTTGTTGATCTTCAGCATCGACCTGACGCGGGCAAGATTGGTCTCGAGCTGTTGCAGCCGTTCCTGTGCAGAGACGTTGAGCGCGGCCAGCGTGCGCGAATCGACGAAGCCGCTGACGCGCAGGCCGTTGCGAATCTGGAAGCGGGCAAGCGCCTCCTGAAACTCGGCGTCGAACACCGGGCTCGCCATGCCGCCGCTTGGCAGATCGCCGGTCATGGCGAGCTGACGCCTGATGGCGACGATGTCGGAGCTGGAGTCTCCCAGCCTCAGCGTGACGGTGCCGGAGACTGCCGGCCAGCCGCCGGCAGCGACGATCTGGCGATATCGCTCGGTGCCCTGTTGCAGCGCCGCGACCGAGCCGTCGCTGACGAAAGGCACGCTCATGCCGTATCCGGGACTGAGCCGATCATAGAGCTCGGTGCGTGCCTGTTCCCGCTGCGCCCGCTCCTCCGGGGTCGCCGGGCCTGCGCTGCTGGCGAAAGGATTGAGCGGATCGAGGACGCCGGCGGTTGAGGGCGTGATCGCGATGGCGCCAAGCAACATCGCTGCCGCCGCCCCGACGGGGCGGAAACGCAAAACGACCTGCTGTCTTCCGAGGCCCTCAGATGGCATGCGCCAGCGAATTTCCCGTCTCGGCGAGGTGATCAGCGCATGAATCGAGCACGTATCGCGCCGCCCGCGCAACCCCAAAAAAGCGGTCGAAAGCCCACGCGTTGCAACCCTCTAAGCAGATTGCTGGCTGAGGCGCTCGAGCAGCCGGTCGATGAAGGGTCGCTGGCCTGGCAGGATCTTCTCGCACGCCTCATCGAGCGTGAACCATGCCGCACGGTCGACCTCCGGGAAGGATTGCAGGCGGCCGCTCTTCGGCGGCCATTCCATCTCGAACAGGTTGGATTTGAGCCTGCTCGGATCGAAGTCGCCTTCGATCGCGAAAGCCACGATCCTCTTCCGGCTCGGCTGAACCAGCTCGCCAAGCTCGATCGCGTCACCTGCCGGCGCCGGTTCGCCGAGCTCCTCTTGGAATTCGCGGAGGGCGACGGCGAGCGGGACGTCGCCCTCTTCGTGCTCGCCCTTGGGGATCGACCAGGCGCCGAGATCCTTCTTTGCCCAGAACGGCCCGCCTGGATGTACGAGCAGCAGCCGAAGCTGAGCCCCGCGCCCGCGAAACAGCAAGATCCCGGCGCTTCGCTTCGCCATGTCGATCCTCCCACCCGGAAGATAAACGCGAGCTGAACCGGAGCTTCAAGAGCGGTTCAAGCCGCCGCGACTAGAAGGCCATTTCCTCGACCTGGACACCCAACACCGCTCAAGGAGATTGCCATGACCAACGATGCTCCCGCCGCCCCGGATGCGACGCTCACCCTGCTTACCGTCGCCGAGGCGAACGAGGCTTCCTCCCCGCAAGAGGGCACCATCTTCGACGACCTCTCTCTGCTTGGAGCCCTGCTTTTCGGCGAGCCGATCGCCGAGGCGCAGATCGATGCGGTCGCGCCCGAGCGCCGGCATTGAGACACAAAAAAACCGCCGCGGGGAGAACCCAGCGGCGGCTTTCATGCATTCGTGGTGCGCTCAAGTAGCCCATAGGGCGATAGCGCAATGAAAAGAAACCCACGATCGTGGAAGAGGGGAAATCTCGATGAGGGCTCTGGAGGGCCCCTTGCGTCGCGCTCAGCGCAATCCACGCTCAAGTAGCGCGAAGCGCGATAGCGCAAA
>DASUZQ010000296.1:0-2169 GCA_036376815.1 Methyloceanibacter sp.
GTCGACCACGCCAAGCCCGAGATCGCGAAGGGCGCGTAACGGTGCGTTGTCGTTGGAGAACAGGCGGTTCAGCCCATCCATCACCGTGGCCGAGAAGGCGCTGTCGAACCTTCGCCAGCGCTCATAGCGCTCGAGCGGACCGGATGCGCCGATATCGAGCCCGAGCCGCGCGCTCTCGACGATGATCTCGGTGAGCGCCGCCACGTCGCGGAACCCGATATTGAGGCCTTGGCCGGCAAGAGGATGGACGGCGTGGGCAGCGTCGCCGACAAGCGCCAAGCGGTCGGCCACGAAGCTGCGGGCGACCTGAAAGTCGAGAGGGAAAGATTGGCGCGGACCGGCAAGCGCAATGTCGCCGAGCTTGGTGCCGAAGCGCTTGGCAAGCTCGGCGATGAATGTCGCCTCGTCAGCCGCCATGATCGCTTTGCCCGTGGCCTTGTCCTCCGTCCACACGATGGAGGAGCGGTTGCCTTTGAGCGGCAGGATGGCGAAGGGCCCGCCGGGAAGAAAATGCTGCACGGCTTTCCCACCATGCGGCTTCCCATGCTTGACCGTGGTCACGATGCCGACTTGCGGATAGCTCCAGCTCACGCATTTGATGTGGGCGGTCTCGCGCAAGCGCGAGCGCTTGCCATCGGCGGCGACCAGCAGCTTGGCTGAGGTCGCGCCGCCCTTGGCGCGCTGCACCTCAATGTCGAAGGGCGTCGCCGAGAAGCCTGTGACACTGTCGGGGGCAAAGACCGCGATGGCTGGCTCACGCACGAGCGCTGCACTCAACGCGCGGGCAAGATCGGCGTTCTCGATCATGTAGGCGCCGGATTCGCCCGGCCTCAGATCGTCGTCGAAGCCGAGGAAATGCGGACGAAGCGGCGCATCGAGCGAGCTGTCGGTGATGTCGATGCTGGTGATCGGTTGGGCGTCCCCGGCAAGCTCAGGCCAAATGCCGAGCACGGAGAGGAGGCTCTTGCTCGCCGCCGACAGCGCCGAGGCGCGGGCATCGGCCTTGTCTTTCTGCGGCGGCTCGGCGTCGATGAGCGCCACGCGAAATCCCTTGGGTGCGAGAGCGGTGAGAGCAAGCGCGAGCGTCGTGCCGACAAAGCCGCCGCCGGCAATGATCACGTCGTATTGGGTCTTGTCGGTCATGGCTACTTACTCTGCTCCCTACCATTCCCCGCAAGGGAAAAGGGGGAAACTGCTCACCATAGTCGAATCGCCTGCGTTCCGCTTCGCTGCCAAAGCTGGTAAAGGGCGCGAACCATGAGCCGCGCTCTCGACCAGCTTCTCGCCATCCTCGACATCGAAACGCTCGAGGTGAATCTGTTTCGCGGGGTGAGCCCGCAGGTCGGCTGGCAGCGCGTGTTCGGGGGGCAGGTGATCGGCCAGGCGCTGGTCGCGGCCTACCGCACGGTCAATGGCCGCACCGCCCATTCCTTGCACGGCTACTTCCTGCGCCCGGGCGATCCAGCGGTGCCGATCCTCTACAATGTCGACCGCATCCGCGACGGCGGCAGCTTCTCCACCCGCCGCGTGGTGGCGATCCAGCACGGGCAGGCGATCTTCTCCATGGCCGCGTCCTTCCACAAGCATGAGGAGGGTCTGTCGCACCAGGTGAAAATGCCAGAAGTGCCGCCGCCGGAATCCCTGCCGAGCGAGGCCGAGCTGAAAGAGCTGCTGCTCGATCGCCTGCCGCCGCAGGTCAGGACCTATTGGGAGCGCGAGCGGCCGATCGAGATCAGGCCCGTCGACCTTTCCCGTTATCTCAGCCCGGAAAAGCGCGCCGCCACGCAGCAAGTGTGGATCAGGGCCACGGGGAGCCTCGGCGACGACCTCGCTCTGAACCAATGCGTGCTTGCCTATGCCTCAGATTTCACCCTGCTCGATACCGCGCTGATCGCCCATGGCCGCTTCATCTTCGATCCGTCGCTGATGCTCGCAAGCCTCGACCACTCCATCTGGTTTCATAGACGTTTCCGGGCCGATGACTGGCTGCTGTACGCCCAAGACAGCCCAACCTCGGGGGGCGGACGCGCCTTCTGCCGCGGCACGCTGTTTACGCGGTCCGGCGAGCTTGTGGCCTCGACGACCCAAGAAGGGCTGGTTCGTGAGCGTCGCACCGATATCCTGTCCAAAATTTAGGCAAATGATGCATTTTGCCTAATGCATAGGCAG
>DASUZQ010000297.1:0-5885 GCA_036376815.1 Methyloceanibacter sp.
AGGAGATGCAGCATGCCGTGCACAACGAGGTGGGCGGCGTGATCGCCGGCAGAAATGTGCATGCCGGCAGCCTCGGCGAGCACGGTCTCGGCGGCAAGCACCACATCGCCGAGGAGACGCGGCTCGCCAGCAATCGCGCCGGGAGAATAGCCCGCGGGAAACGACAGCACGTTGGTGGAGGAGTCCTTGCCGCGCCAGGCGCGGTTCAGCGCGCGCATCTCGGCATCGTCGGTCAAGACGATGGTTGCCTCGCAAGGCTCCTGCCGGTCCGGCGGGGCAGCTGCGAAGGCGGCGCGCGCCGCGCGCGCGAGGGCCTCGTCGCTCACCGCGAAGCGGTCCCAAATCTCCGCATGGCGGACGACCTCAACCGCGAGCGATGAGACGGTGGGACTTGGGCCAGGGTCAGCCATGGCGTTCACCCCGCTTGGGCGCCGCCTCATAAGCGTCGACGATCTTGCCGACCAGCTCGCGTCGCACCACGTCGCGGCCGGTGAAGGCGATGTGGGCGATATCATCGATGCCTTCGAGAATGGAGATGGCTTCGAGCAGCCCGGAATCCTTGCCCGTCGGCAGATCGACTTGTGTCGGATCGCCGGTGACGATCATCTTGCTGCCCTCGCCGAGCCTCGTGAGAAACATCTTCATCTGCATCGGCGTGGTGTTCTGAGCCTCATCGAGAATGATCAAGGCGTGGGAGAGGGTACGGCCGCGCATGAAGGCGAGCGGAGCGATCTCGATCATGCCGGTGGCAAGGCCGCGCTCGACCCGCTCGGGCGCCAGCACATCGTAGAGCGCATCGTAAAGTGGCCGCAAATAGGGATCGACCTTCTCGCGCATGTCGCCCGGCAGGAAGCCGAGGCGCTCGCCGGCCTCGACGGCGGGGCGCGATAGGATCAGCCGGTCGCATTTGCCGCTTTCCAGGCACAGAGCAGCGTAAGCGACGGCGAGATAGGTCTTGCCGGTTCCGGCCGGGCCGGTGGCGAACACGAGGTCATGGGCCTCGAGCGCCGAGAGATAGGCGCTCTGCGCCGGCGTCCTGGCCGTGATCAGGCGCTTGCGCGTACGGATCTGCTGCGCAGCGGGGAGCTTCGCGTCATGCTGGTTGGCTTCCGCCACGGGCTCCGGCGTCCGTGCATGGCGGATAGCGCCGACCACCTCGCCGACCCCGATCATCTCGCCTTGCGCGAGCCGGCCGTAGAGCTGCTCGAGCACCGACTTTGCGGTCTCGCGCGACTGCTCGGGCCCGCGCAAGGAGACCACATTGCCGTTGACCACGGCCTGGATGCCGAGCCGGTCTTCGAGCACTGCGAGGTTGGCGTCATAGTCTCCAAGGAGATCGCGCACGAGCCTGATGTCGTCGAAGAACACCACCAGGGGTTCTTCCCGGCCATTGGCAGACGAGGCGCTTGCGCGCTTATCAGACGCGGTCTTGCGCCCACGCGTCAATGGCGGTCTCCGTCCGCTGGCCTTGCCGGTCACACGGCCGCCTGAACTGGTTCGCGCCATTCAAACTCCGATTTGATGACACCGGTGAGACTGTTCGGCCCCGCGCTCACAATGTCAACATCCACGATCTGGCCGATCAAATCCGTAGGGCCCTCCCCATGCACGGCCTGGAGATAAGGTGAACGCCCGGCGATCTGTCCTGGTTTCCGCCCCTGCCGCTCGAACAGCACCTTGAGCTTGCGCCCGACCGTCGCCGCATCGAAGGCCTTCGCTTCCTCATCGAGCAGGCTTTGCAGGAGATGCAGGCGCTCCCGCGCGATCCTCTCCGGCACCTGGTTTGGCAGGCTCGCTGCCGGCGTGCCTGGGCGGGCGCTATATTTAAAGGAGAAGGCGCGGGCGAAGCCGATGCGGCGGACAAGCGCCAAGGTGTCTTCGAAATCGGCGTCGGTCTCGCCGGGGAAGCCGACAATAATATCTGTGGAGAGGGCGATGTCAGGCCGCGACGTGCGGATGCGTTCCACGAGCGCGGCGTAGTCGCCCGCGGTATGCTTGCGGTTCATGGCGATGAGGATGCGGTCGGAGCCCGCCTGAAACGGCAGATGCAGATAGGGCATGAGCTTCGGCTCATCGCCGTGCAGCGCGATGAGCTCATCATCCATGTCGCGCGGATGGCTTGTGGTGTAGCGGAGCCGCTCGATCTCGGCGATGGTCGCGAGCCTCTTGAGCAGCTTGGCAAGCGACCAGTCGCAGCCATCGGGGCCTTCGCCGCAATAGGCATTCACATTCTGGCCGAGCAGCGTGATCTCGCGCGCGCCTCCGCAGGCGAGCCTCTCGGCCTCGGCGATGATGGCGGCGACGGGCCGCGAATATTCGGCGCCGCGCGTGTATGGCACGACACAAAAAGTGCAGAACTTGTCGCAGCCTTCCTGCACGGTGATGAAGGCCGAAGGCTGGGAGCGTGTCGGACGATCGGGGAGGGCGAGGAACTTATCCTCGGCCGGGAAGTCGGTGGCGACCAGGCGCTCGCCCCCCTCGCGCACGCGGCCGATAAGCGAGGGAAGCTCATGATAGCTTTGCGGGCCGACCACGAGATCGACCACGCCTGCCCGCTCCAGCATCTCCAGTCCTTCGGCTTGCGCCACGCAGCCGGCGACCGTGATCATGGTGTCGCGCCCGCTTGCATTCCGCGCCAGCTTCAGCGCGCGCACGCGGCCAAGCTCGGAGTAGACCTTCTCTGCTGCCTTCTCGCGGATGTGACAGGTGTTGAGGATAACGAGATCGGCGTCTGCCGGATCGTCGGTCGGCGTGTAGCCGTGTTCAGCCAACGCCTCCGCCATGCGCTCGGAGTCGTAGGCGTTCATCTGGCAGCCGAAGGTCTTGATGTGCAGCTTCTGGGGCGTTTTCGCCATCGCCTGTTGGTGCGGCACCGGAGCGCCTCTCGTCAAGACCCGCGGATTGCCCGAGCAACCGGCGATTGCCGAGATGCCAACGGCCGGGTTGTCCGATTTCCATCCCCAACCAACCCATTAAGTCGCATGACAGTTGGTTGTTTCCGCATGGGGGAGGGGCTATATACTCGACTCATTATATAGGATTTAGAATCACCAACTCGTCCGTGATCTCACAAAAAGCAAAATATGCCCTCCGCGCCCTGGTGGCTCTCGCCAAGGAAGGCGACTCGCTCATGATCGGCGAGATCGCCGCCCGCAAGAACATCCCGCGGAAGTTCCTCGAGCAAATCCTCCTCGAAATGAAGCGCCACGGCATCGTGCACAGCCGGCGTGGCAAGCTCGGGGGCTATAGCCTGCTTATGCCTCCGGAGAAGATCACCTACGGGCAGGTGCTTCGCATCATCGACGGGCCGATCGCCCCCTTGCCGTGCCTGAGCCGCATCGCCTACCGGCGCTGCGCCGACTGCAAAACCGAGGAAACCTGCGAGATTCGCCGGGTTTTTGCCAGGGTGGCAGAGTCGGCAAGAGAGGTGCTCGACCGCACAACCATCGCCGATTCCCTCGATTCTTCCCTCCTTGGCGACGAGGCTGAGGACGCCGGACACGAGATGGCGCGGCTCTAGAAGCGTCGCTCACCTCCATTGGAAACAAATTCTATCCCTTGACCGTTTTGTAGCCGACGGGGCTTCCACCCACATGAAAAAGTGGTAATGTCCCGACTTGCTAATGTCTACCGATTAGATAGAGTTAAGGGTGTTCCACAGAGGAGAACGTGTCCATGAAACTTCGAAACACCCTGGCCGCCGCGGCGGCTCTCAGTATTGCGACACTTGCGGCGGGCGCGGTGTTTGCCGATACGACCCTGCTCAACGTGTCCTACGACCCCACGCGTGAGCTTTACAAAGCCGTCAATGAGGCCTTCGCCAAAGATTGGCAGGCCAAGACCGGCGAGAAGGTCACCATCGAGCAGTCCCATGGTGGCTCGGGCAAGCAGGCCCGCGCCGTCATCGACGGGCTGCAAGCTGACGTGGTCACCCTCGCCCTTCAGGGGGACATCGACCAGATCGCCAAGACCGGTAAGATCAAGGCGGATTGGCAGAAGCGCCTCGGCAACAATTCTTCGCCCTACACCTCGACCATCGTCTTCCTGGTGCGCAAGGGGAACCCAAAATCCATCAAGGACTGGGATGACCTGACCAAGGACGGTGTCGAAGTGATCACGCCCAACCCGAAGACCTCGGGCGGCGCGCGCTGGAACTATCTCGCGGCTTGGGCCTTTGCTGATCAGAAGTATGGCCACGACGAGGACAAGGACAGGCACTTCATCAAGAAGCTCTATGCCAATGTCCCGGTGCTCGACACCGGCGCGCGCGGCTCCACCACCACCTTCGCCCAGCGCGGCATCGGCGACGTCCTGCTCGCCTGGGAGAATGAAGCCTTCCTCGCCCTCGATGAACTCGGCGCCGACAAGTTCGACATCGTCGTGCCGTCGCTCTCCATCAAGGCGGAGCCTCCGGTCGCCGTTGTCGACGAGGTGGTCGATGCCAAGGGCACGCGCAAAGTCGCCGAAGCCTATCTGAACTTCCTCTACACGCCGGAGGCTCAGAAGCTCATCGCGCACAACTACTATCGTCCGTCCGATCCGAAAGCTGCCGATCCGAAGGACCTCGCGCGCTTTCCCGACGTGAAGCTCGTCTCCATCGACGATCCGCTATTCGGTGGCTGGGCCAAGGCGCAGCCTAAGCACTTCGCCGATGGCGGGATTTTCGATCAGATCTATCAGCCCAAGTCGACGAATTGAGCTGACCGATGGCCGCAAGCTACGGCCTCGGGTTTAAACGGCCGAGCGCCATCCCGGGTTTCGGGTTGGCGCTCGGTTTTACGTTGACCTACCTGAGCCTCATCGTCCTCATTCCGCTAAGCGCCCTTGTGCTCAAATCGGCGACGCTGGGGCTTGCCGGTTTTTGGGAGGTGGTTACCGGAGCGCGCACGCTCGCCGCCTTGCGCTTGAGCTTTCTCACCTCGCTGTTCGCGGCGACGGTCAATGCCGTGTTCGGCACCATCATCGCCTGGGCGCTGGTGCGTTACCGCTTCCCCGGCCGTCGCCTGCTCGACGCCTTTGTCGACCTTCCCTTCGCGCTGCCGACCGCGGTCGCCGGCATTGCCCTTACCGCGCTTTATGCGCCGAACGGTTGGATCGGGCAGTGGCTCGCTCCGCTCGGCATCAAAGTGGCCTACACGCCGACCGGCATCGCCGTCGCGCTCATCTTTATCGGTCTCCCCTTCGTGGTGCGGACGGTGCAGCCGGTGCTCGAGGAATTCGACCGCGAACTTGAGGAAGCTTCCGCCACCCTTGGCGCCAACCGGCGCCAAACCGTGTTCCGCGTGATGCTGCCGACGCTCTTGCCGGCGATCCTGACCGGCTTTGCGCTGGCGCTCGCCCGCGCCGTCGGCGAATACGGCTCGGTGATCTTCATCGCCGGCAACATGCCCTTCATTTCCGAGATCGCGCCGCTGCTCATCATCATCAGGCTCGAAGAGTTCAGCTATCCACAAGCCGCGGCCATCGGCACGGCGATGCTGATGATCTCTTTCGGCATCTTGTTCTTCGTTCACCTCGTCCAGGCCTGGCAGCGGCGGAGATTCGGCCATGACTGATGCCGCTCTCGCGCCGCTCCTTATCAGCCCGCCTTCGTCGGGCTCGACGGTCACCACCGAGCGGTACCCCGTCCGCATTCTTTTGGTCACGACCGCGGTCGTGTTCCTCGTGCTGTTTCTGCTGCTACCACTGGCTGCGGTGTTCGTTGAGGCGCTTCGGGCTGGCCTTGGCACCTATGTCGCCTCCATCACCGAGCCCGACGCGGTCGCCGCCATCAAGCTCACGCTTCTCGTCGCGACCATCGCCGTGCCAGCCAATATCGTCTTCGGTCTCGCCGCCTCCTGGGCCATCGCAAAGTTCGAGTTCAAGGGCAAGAGCGTGCTGAACAC
>DASUZQ010000298.1:0-3558 GCA_036376815.1 Methyloceanibacter sp.
CTGCTCACGGTGAGCGAGGCGAAGGTTTCGCGCTAGCACGCCCAGCGACCCAGCCCGCAAAGGGCGAGAGAAATGCCAGGCACCAGATGAACTGTGCGGCCATCGGTGCGACAGCGGCTACTGCCGTTGCGAGTACGAACACGAAAACCGGAAACAACGCAGTGACCAGCGAGTACGGATCGTGGCGGCCGCGCAGCGCGAGAATCCACAACAGTGCGTTCACGGTAGCAATCATCGTTAAATGCAGGCCGTAGATCACAGCCACCACACTATCGAGCCGGTAGCTGCCGTAGAGGCCGTTGGTCACCGGCAGGATGATGATCGTGAGCAGGAAAAACAGGTTGAGGAACACCACGCCGCGTCCAGCTTCCGGCGCCACCGCAAGCCGCCGGTGATGGCTGAACCAGAACAGGCCGGCGACGACGAAGCTGATCGCCAGCGCGATGACCGGTTGCGCATAGACGCGAAGCAAGTCGATCCAACGGGGCGCCTGCGTGAAGCTGCTGGCTTTTGGCAGATCATAGGCGAGCAGCGTCATGGCAACGCCGAAGATGGTGTTGCTCAGCATCTCCAGCCGGCGCATTTCGAAAAGATCGGTGTGTGGCAATGGGGTCCCCAGTCTCACCAGTCCGTTGTCGCTTTCGCTGAGCTCAGGCTGCGCCGGACACGCTTCGACCTGACGGTCTCCGCGTGGCCTGCCAAGCCGTAGCTCGCGGACACAGCCCGCCTTCGCCTGTCGGTTTCGGCGCGGCAGCCTTCACTCGCTTCGCGAGCGAAGGCTGGTGGGCCCGGGAGGGCTCGAACCTCCAACCAGACGGTTATGAGCCGCCGGCTCTAACCAGTTGAGCTACGGGCCCCAATTCCTTCGCGTGATTCCGCCTCATTAGCAGAGTTCTATCCTTACGCGAAACGGCTCGGGTCAGGGCAGTGGCGCGTCGGCTTCCCCGCGACGCCCCCGCTGGCCGTCAACGGTTAAGAGGAATCCCATGACGCTCAAACGCAAGACCGCCCTCCTTGCTTTGCTCATCTTCGCCGCGCTCCCGGCCAATTCACTGAGCGCCGACGAGGCGCCGAAGCGCACCATCTCGCTTGCCGCAAGCGGCGCGATAAAGACCACGCCCGACAAGGTCGATATCTCGACCGGCGTCACGGCCCAGGCTCCGACCGCCAAGGAGGCACTCGCCAAGAATAGCGCCGCCATGACCGAGGTGATTGCCGCGCTGAAAGGCGAAGCCTTGGATCCCAAGGACATCCAGACCACGAATTTCAACGTCCAGCCTCTCTATGAAGAGCGGAAGGATGGCCGGGCGCCGAAGATCGTCGGCTATCAGGTCACCAATTCGGTCCGCATCACCGTGCGCGACGTCGGCAAGCTCGGTCAGATCCTCGACAAGGTGGTGACGCTCGGCGCCACCGACGTGAGCTCTATCGAGTTCGGCGTGGCGGAGCCCGAAGCCCTCAAGGATGAAGCGCGCAAGCTTGCCATGCGAAACGCCATCGCCAACGCCAAGCTCTATGCCGAGGCGGCCGGCGCCAAGCTCGGAAAGGTGCTCACCATCAGCGAGGACCAGGGCATCATCGTCGCCCGCTCTATGGCGCCTGCTCCCATGGAGATGGCCGCCAAGGCGGTTCCCATCGAGGCCGGAACCGCCACGGTCGAGGCCCACGTCAGCGTCACTTTCGAGCTGGAATGAGGGTGTCGGCCAGGCGCCGTGATATGATCCAAATCAAGGCCGAACCAGGCTCGCGCCAAGTAGTTTTGTCGTCATGACCGTACAACGCGCCGAAGTGCTGGACAGCGCCTACGCGCATGAGCGGGCGGTGATGATTTCCCGCCACCTTCGCGCCAGAGGCATCGAGGATCCCCTGCTCCTTGCCGCCATGGGCGCCGTGCCGCGCGAGGCTTTCGTGCCCGTGCATCTGCAGGAATTCTCTTCCGAGGATTCCGCGCTGCCGATCGAGGCCGGCCAGACCATCTCGCAGCCTTACATCGTCGCGCGCATGCTCGAGCTCGCCGAGATCAAGCCAGGCGACAAGGTGCTCGAGGTCGGCGCCGGCTCAGGCTACGCCGCGGCGGTGATGAGCCGCATGGCCACCAGGGTGTTCGCCATCGAGCGCCACGAGGAGCTGGCGAAGCTTGCCCGCAGCCGGCTGAAGCGGCTCGGTTATGCAAATGCCGAGATCATCATCGCCGACGGCACCAAGGGCTTGGCGGAAGAAGCACCCTTCCAGGCGATCATCGTCTCGGCCGGCGGTCCGCATGTCCCCGAAGCTTTGAAGCGGCAGCTTGCCATCGGCGGAGGGCTGATCATCCCCGTCGGAGAATTCGGCTATCAGACGCTGATGCGCGTCCGCCGCACCGGGGAGGACAGCTTCGAGGAGGAGGATTTCGGCGCCGTGGCCTTCGTGCCTCTGATCGGAGAGCAAGGCTGGGCCGAGCCTGAGCGCGAGCGGGTCAAGGAAGCGCCGGTCGATGCCGAGCCCACCGGCTTCGCCGCGGGCCTGCTACAGCCCGCGAAGCGCGCGCTCACCATTCAGAATCGCTTGAGCCGGCTCATGGCAGAGACCGCCGAGCCGTTCGGCGACCTGCACGAATTGTGCAGCCTCGTCGAGCGGTTCAGCGACCGCAAGGTCGTTCTGCTCGGCGAAGCGACCCACGGCACGGCTGAGTTCTACCAGGCGCGGGCGCGCATCACCGAGATGCTGGTCGACCGCCACGGCTTCAATATCGTCGCGGTGGAGGCCGACTGGCCCGATGCCGCGGTCTATGACGCATACGTACGCGGGCTGCCTCGTCCGGTGGTGCCGCAATCCGTCTTCACCCGCTTTCCAACCTGGATGTGGCGCAATGGACAGGTGGCAGACTTCCTCGACCGGTTGAAGGAGATCAATGCCACGATCGCCGACCCCGATCGCAAGGCCGGCTTCTACGGGCTCGATATCTATAGCCTCGGCGCCTCGATCGAGGCGGTGTTGCATTACCTCGACAAGGTCGATCCGCAAGCGGCAAGGGTCGCGCGTGAGCGTTACGGCTGCCTCGTCCCCTGGCGCGCTGAGCCGGCCCGCTACGGCCGCATGGCACTGTCGCGCGGCTACGCTATTTGCGAGAAGCCGGTCGCCGATGCACTGACCGATCTTTTGCGCAAGCGGCTCGACTATCTCCACAGGGATGGCGAAGCCTTTTTCGACGCCGAGCAGAATGCGCGCATCGTGGCCGGCGCCGAGCAATATTACCGCGCCATCTATTACGGCGACGCTGCGTCGTGGAATCTGCGCGACCAGCACATGTTCGACACGCTGGAGCGCCTGCTCGCGGAGCGCGAGCCGGACGCCAAGGCGGTGGTCTGGGCGCACAACTCCCATATCGGCAATGCGGCCTTCACCGAAATGGGCCAGGTGCGCGGCGAGCACAATATCGGGCAGCTGGCACGCCAGCGCTTCGGCGAGGATGCGGCGCTGATCGGCTTCGGCACCGACCGCGGCACCGTTGCTGCCGCTTCGGACTGGGACGGGGACATGGAGATCAAGCGCGTCCGCCCTGCCCGCGACGATTCCTAT
>DASUZQ010000299.1:0-5816 GCA_036376815.1 Methyloceanibacter sp.
GGCCGATTGGGCGGCGACGCGCAAGGACGCTGTCGACCTGCCGGCGTCGGAATATGCCCGCATCAACTCCTATTTCGCCCCACCTGAACTCGTGCCTGGCCCGATCAAGGACGAGGGCGTCGAGCAGCGGCGCATCACCGATCCCACCTTCGCCAATTGGCTCAAGCACAATGTGCGGCCGCATCGCGTGCCTGGCTATGTGAGCGTCGTCATTTCGCTCAAAGAGCCTGGGCGCACGCCCGGCGATGCAAGCTCTGACCAGATGGATTTCGTTGCCGATCTCGCCGAGCGCTATAGCCTGGACGAGGCGCGGGTGAACTACACCCAGAACCTCATCCTGCCGCACGTCGCGCGCAGAGACCTGCTCGCCGTCTATGACGAGCTCAAATCGAAGGGGCTCGCCACTGGCAATTACGATCTCTTGGGCGACATGATCTGCTGCCCAGGCCTCGATTATTGCAACCTTGCCAATGCCCGCTCGATCCCGATCGCCAAGGAGATCGCCAAGCGCTTCGAAGATCCTGCGCGTCAGGAGCTGATCGGGCCGCTTCGGCTCAATATGTCCGGCTGCATTAACGCCTGCGGCCATCACCATTCCGGCAATATCGGCATTCTCGGCGTCGACAAGAAAGGCACCGAGCTCTACCAGATTTCACTCGGCGGCAGCCCGAAGGACGACGCCGAGGTCGGCACCATCATCGGCCCCGGCTTCAGGGCCGAGGCCGTGCCTGAGGCCATCGACACCATCGTCTCCACCTACCTTGCCAACCGTAACGACGGCGAAGACTTCCTCGCCACCTGGCGCAGGATCGGTGCGGCGCCCTTCAAGGAGGCTCTCTATGGCGCTGCTTGATCTTCACACCGGCGATCTCGTCCCAGGCACGGGCGGCGACGACGCGCTGCTCGAGCCCACGGCCGACGCCGCGGCTCTCGCCGCTGCCGCGGTGACGGGCGGGCCCATCGCCATCCGCTTCCCCACTTTCGGTGACGGCCGCGGGCATTCGCTCGCCGTGCTGTTGCGCGAGCGTCATGGCTTCAAGGGCGAGATCAGGGCCGTCGGCTATCTGATCCCCGACCTCGCTCCGTTTCTGCTGCGCTCGGGCTTCGACACTGCCGAAATCACCGATGCCAATGACGTCGAAACCTGGAAGGGGGCGCTGACCAGCATCCGCCACCTCTATCAGCCTGGCTTCCGCAACCCGCAGCCGCTCCGCCGCGATGCCTCAAAGCGCGAGGCAGAGGAACTGAACGCGCGGCTTGCTAAAATCGAAAGCCTCTCCGAGCGCATCGCCGAGCTGAGGCGGTCGGTGGAGGGACGCATCGTCTTCTCGACCAGCCTCGGTCTCGACGATCAGGGCATCCTCAATGCCGTCGCCGAGTCTGGCGCCGACGTCGATATCTTCACCCTCGACACCGGCCGCCTGTTCCCCGAGGTGCTGGAGACCGTCGAGCTTTCCGAGATTCGCTACGGCTTGCGCATCCGCCTCGTCACTCCGGAAGCCTCCGAGGTCGAGGCTCTCGTCGCCCGCGACGGCGTGTTCGGCTTCCGCCAGTCGGTCGACAACCGCAAGGCCTGCTGCGAGGTGCGCAAAGTGCGGCCGTTGAACCGCGAGCTGAAAGGCGCCCAAGGCTGGATCACCGGCATCCGCCGCGAGCATTCCGAGGAGCGCGCCGATGTCGCGCTTGCCGCCTGGGATGAGGAGCGCGGACTGCTCAAGGTCAACCCCATCGCCGATTGGTCGACGCAGGAGCTGACCGCCTATATCGCCGAGAACAACGTGCCGGTGAATCCGCTGCACGCCCGCGGCTTCATCTCTATCGGCTGCCAGCCTTGCACCCGCGCGGTGCAGCCCGGCGAGCATCCGCGGGCCGGCCGCTGGTGGTGGGAGCATGAGGAGAAGAAGGAGTGCGGGCTGCATATGAACCCGCGCCGTGAGGGGAAGGCCGCATGACCGCGCTCGTTTCGCATCTGAAGCTGCTCGAGGCCGAGAGCATCCACATCTTCCGCGAGGCTGCGGCGCAATTCCGCACGCCGGTGCTGCTCTATTCTATCGGCAAGGACTCAACCGTGCTGTTGCATCTCGCGCGCAAGGCCTTCTGGCCGGCCAGACCGCCGTTCCCGCTCCTGCATATCGACACCACCTGGAAGTTCCGCGACATGATCGCCTTTCGCGACAAGACGGCGCGGGAGTTTGGGCTCGATCTGATCGTGCACACCAACCACGACGGCTTGGCGCGCGGCATCAACCCCTTCGACCATCCGCCGTCCGTCTATACCGACATCATGAAGACGCAGGCCTTGCGCGCGGCGCTCGACGCAGGTGGCTTCGACGCCGCTTTCGGCGGCGCCCGGCGCGACGAGGAGGCCTCGCGTGCCAAGGAGCGGGTGTTCTCCTTCCGCGCGGCAGGTCATCGCTGGGAGCCGCGCCGCCAGCGCCCGGAGATGTGGACGCTGCTCAACGGCAGGCTCGGCAAGGGCGAGACGGTGCGCGTCTTCCCGCTGTCGAATTGGACCGAGGGCGATGTGTGGCGCTACATCGCGCTCGAGAAGCTCGACGTGGTTCCCCTCTATTTTGCCGCACCGCGCCCGGTGGTGACCCGCGACGGCCAGCTCATCATGGTCGACGACGAGCGCATGCGGCTTGAGCCTGGAGAGACGCCGGAGCTGCGCAACATCCGCTTCCGCACGCTCGGCTGCTGGCCGCTCACCGCGGCGGTCGAATCCGAGGCGAGCAACATCGACGCGGTGGTGGACGAGGTGCTGCGCGCCAAATATTCGGAGCGGGCAGGGCGTCTGATCGACCACGATCAGGCGGGCGCCATGGAAATGAAAAAGCGTGAGGGTTACTTCTGATGCATGTGGCTGCGCTGAGAGAAAAGATCGCCGTCGTCCCTGCAGCGGCGCCAGCATCGTCGCCTGCGCCTGAGAGCGGCGCCATCGTGCGCCTCCTCACTTGCGGCTCGGTGGACGACGGCAAGTCGACCCTGATCGGCAGGCTGTTGTGGGATTCGGCCGCGGTCTCCGAGGATCAGCGCGCGGCCGTCATGCACGCTTCGCAGAATCGCGCCCTCAACGGCGAGAAGGTCGATTTCAGCCTGCTGCTCGACGGCCTCCAGGCCGAACGCGAGCAAGGCATCACCATCGACATCGCCTGGCGCTATTTCGAGACCGCCCGCCGCCGCTTCGTCATCATCGATGCGCCGGGACACGAGCAATATACCCGCAACATGGCCACCGGCGCCTCGCACGCCGACGTGGCGATCCTGTTGGTCGATGCCCGCCACGGCGTGAAGCGCCAGACCCGCCGGCACGCCGCCATCTGCAATCTGGTCGGCATCAAAAAAGTCATTCTCGCCGTCAACAAGATGGACCTAATCGACTGGTCTGAGCAGACCTTCCGCGCCATCGAGGAGGAGTTCCGCGTCTTGGCCGGCAACTTCGCCTTTGCTCAGATCGCGGCGATTCCCCTGGCCGCACTCCCCGGCGACAATGTGGTGCGCCGCTCGTCCGTCATGCCCTGGTATAGCGGTCCGACCCTGCTCGACTATCTCGAGGCGGTGGACGCCAATGTCGAGCCGCGCGACGCTGCCTTCCGCTTCCCCGTGCAGCTCGTGCTCCGCCACGGCGACTTCCGCGGCTATGCCGGCACCGTGGCCTCCGGCCGCATCAGGCCCGGCGATCGCCTGGTGGATGCGAGAACCGGGCTCGGCGCCTCGGTGCGCAGCATCACCACCATGGATGGCGACCTCGCTTTCGCCGCCAAGGGCGATGCGGTGGCCATCGAGCTCGATAGCGACCTCGATATTTCGCGCGGCGCCGTGCTGTCGGAGGTCGTGCGGCGTCCGATCAATGCCGATGTGCTGGAGGCCCGCCTGGTTTGGCTCGCCGAAGCGCCCTTCGATCCGGAGAGTGGCTATCTCTTGCGCACCGCCACCGATCTCACCCCGGTGACCAGCATGAGCATCTCTGCGCTCGTCGATTTCGAGACCCTGGCGTCGGCGCCGGCCCATGCTTGCGCCGTCAACGATATTGCCGATTGCCGCATCCTGCTCGGCCGCCCGACCTCGCTCGACCTCTTTTCCGAGCTGCCGGCCACCGGGAATTTCGTCCTAGTCAGCGCTGTCGACGGCACCACCGTCGCCGGTGGGGTGATCACCTGGGCGCAATCGGGCGCCGCTGCCCTGGGTGACAATGTCTTCGTGCTCGACCGGGAGTTGCTGGCCCGCGGCCTTTGCTCCGATCTCGGCAATTCTCCGGCCGATATCGCCGAATTCCATCGGCGCGCACAAGAGGCCGCAATTTTGCTGCGTTCCGTGGGGATTCCCGTCCTCATCGAAATCTAAACAAAAAAATATTCCAAAAATCGGCTGACACGGGGAATAATCCCGGCAAGCCAAGGGGGGAGACTTCAGGGCAATGATTGACCTGAACTGGGCGGCAAGTTTTCTGCCGCTGACCGGGGCTGGCTTCGGCGTGGGCTTCCTGGTCGGATTGACCGGGGTCGGCGGCGGCGCATTGATGACGCCGCTGCTCATCTCAAGCTTCGGCGTGAGCCCGCAGGTCGCCGTTGGCACAGATCTCCTCTACGCGTCCATCACCAAGACCGCCGGAAGCTGGCGACACCATGTGTCGGATCATGTGGCGTGGCCGATCGTGCTCCGGCTCGCCGCCGGCAGCATCCCGGCGTCGCTTATCCTGCTTGCGGCCATCGCCTTCATCCCGCTCAACACCGCGACGCTTGCCCATTGGATCAGGCTTGGCCTTGTCGTCGCCCTCCCGCTAAGCGGTCTTGCCATCGTTTTGTACCCCTTGCTGGCAAAAACGCCCGAGCGATCGGCCGACGGCAAGGAGCCTCCGCGCACGCTCCCCACGGTGCTGTTCGGCGTTGCCTTAGGGCTGCTCGTGACCCTGACCTCGGTCGGCGCCGGCGCCATCGGCGTATCGGTGCTCGCGGCTCTTTATCCGCATCTGCCCGCCAAGCGCATCGTCGGCAGCGACGTTGCTCATGCCGTGCCGCTGACGCTGGTCGGTGGTCTTGGCCATTTGGGGCTCGGCCATGTCGACATAGGGCTGCTCGCCGCTCTGCTCACGGGATCGATCCCCGGCATCCTGCTCGGCGCCCGTCTCGCCGGCGTCGCTCCGGAATGGATCCTGCGGCCGGTGCTCGCCATCATGCTCTGTTACGCGGCCTGGATCCTGTTCAATAAGTAGCGGCGCACGGGGTGGGGAGGCGCTATTGCGTGCTTTGCCTCGAGGCAGAAAATATGTCCCAGACGGCGATGAACATCGCCGCAATCGTGGGCCCGATGACAAAGCCGTTGAGACCGAAAATAGCGATGCCGCCGAGCGTTGAAATCAGCACCACAAAATCGGGAAGCTCGGTATCCTTGCCGACCAGGAATGGCCGCAAGAGATTGTCCACGAGGCCGATGACGAAGGCGCCGAACGCGATCAGAACCACGCCCTCCCAAATGGCACCCGTCGCCAGGAAGTAGATGGCCACCGGCACCCACACCGCGGCGGCGCCGACGGCGGGCAGCAGCGAGAACAACCCCATCACCACGCCCCACAGCACCGGAGCGTGAATGCCGAGCACCCAGAAGATGAATCCGCCGAGAGCGCCTTGCACGATGGCCACAAGCAAGGTGCCCTTGAACATGGCGCGGGTGACGACGGTGAACTTGGTGAAGAGCTCGCGCTTCTGCCCGGCGGGGAGCGGGATCGCATCCTTGATGCGCCCGGCCAGTGCTGCCCCGTCGCGCAAAAAGAAGAACAAGAGATAGAGCATGATGAACAGGCTGATGATGAAGTTTGC
>DASUZQ010000300.1:0-2442 GCA_036376815.1 Methyloceanibacter sp.
GAATGGCGCCGCCGCCCGCGTCGCTGCCCAGCACAGCCAGGACTTCTCGGCGTGGTATGCCTCCGTGCCTGGTCTTAAAGTGATCGCGCCCTATACCGCCGCCGACGCCAAGGGATTGCTCAAAGCCGCGATCCGCGATCCAAGCCCGGTGATCTTCCTCGAAAACGAGATCCTCTACGGCCAGAGCTTCGAGGTTCCGAAGCTCGATGACTTCGTCCTTCCCATCGGGAAGGCGCGCGTGGCGCGAGAGGGCGCCGACGTCACCATCGTCTCCTACTCGCGGGGCATGGCCTATGCGCTCGAAGCCGCCAAGCGTCTGGCCGAGGAGGGGATCGAGGCTGAAGTCGTTGATCTGCGCACACTTCGGCCGCTCGACATCGAGACGGTGCTTGCCTCGGTCCGCAAAACCAACCGCATCGTCACGGTTGAGGAGGGCTGGCCGATCTGCTCGATCGGCTCTGAGATCTGCGCCCGCGTGGCTCTTGAGGCGTTCGACGACCTCGACGCGCCGCCCACGAAGATCAGCGGCGCCGATGTCCCGATGCCTTACGCCGCCAATCTCGAGAAGCTTGCCCTTCCGTCGGTGGAGCAGGTGGTCGCGGCGGTGAAATCCGTCTGCTACCGGGAGTAAGCGGGATGGCCGAAGCCTCCATGACCTGGAAGAGCGGCGGCTGCCATTGCGGCGCGGTGCGCTATGAGGTGCTCGCGCCGGACGAGATCGAGGTCAAGGAGTGCAATTGCTCGATCTGCCGGAAGGCCGGTTACCTGCATCTGATGGTGGAAGCGGAGCGCTTTCGCCTGCTCAAAGGCGCCGACAAGATCACCACCTACACGTTCAACACCGGCACGGCGAAACACCATTTCTGCTCGGTGTGCGGCGTCAAGAGCTTCTACGTGCCGCGCTCCAAGCCTGACGGCTTCAGCGTCAACGTGCGCTGCCTCGACGACGGTGCGGTGCGCGTGACCCGCATTATGATGTTCGACGGCGAGCACTGGGAAGAGGCAATGGCGAAGCTCGCCGAGGCGAGGGAAGGCTGAGTTATGTCAATACGAAGCGCAAACCTGCACAGTGGAGAGGGGGGCCACGCGAAGCGCATTGCGGCTTCGCCGCTCGCGCGGAGGCTCGCCCGCCAGCGCGGCATCGATCTCGGCAAGCTTCGCGGCTCAGGTCCGAAGGGGCGCATCGTCAAGCGTGATATTCCGCTCGCTGCCGCCGAGGGACGGCGCCCAAAACCGGCGGAAGCGATCGAAACGTTCGAGGCGAAGCGCGAGACGGAGCGGCAACTCGTGCCGTCTCGGCCGCCAACACAAGCGGGATTGTCGGATCGGCAGGTGCGAGCCCTGTACGAGCCCGGCAGCTACGAGCTCGTGCCGCACGACACCATGCGCCGCGTCATCGCGGAGCGGCTGACGCTCGCCAAGCAGACCATTCCGCATTTCTATCTGGCGATCGACTGCAAGCTCGACGCTCTGCTCAAGGCGCGCAAGCGCCTCAATGAACTCGCGCCGAAGGAGGGACCGCGCGCCTTCAGGCTGTCGGTCAACGACTTCATCATCAAGGCGCTTGCCATGGCGCTGCAACAAGTGCCGCGGGCCAACGCCACGTGGACGGAGGAGGGGCTTTTGCTTCATCGCAGCTCAGATATTGCCGTCGCCGTGGCGCTTCCCGGCGGAGGCCTGTTCACCCCTGTCGTCCGCAATGCCGAGGTGAAGAGCCTGTCGGAGATCTCCAACGAGATGCGCGACCTCGCCGGGCGGGCGCGGTCGAAGCGCCTCGCCCCCCACGAATATCAGGGCGGCACGACCGCGATCTCCAATCTCGGCATGTACGGAATCTCGAAGTTCGACGCGGTGATCAATCCGCCGCACGCGAGCATCCTCGCCGTGGGCAAGGCCGAGAAGCGGCCGATCGTCAAGAAGGACGAGGTGAAGGTGGCGACGATGATGTCTGTCACGCTCTCCGTCGATCACCGGGTGATCGATGGCGCGCTCGGCGCCGAGCTGCTCGCCGCGTTCAAGGACTTCATCGAAGACCCGGTGACCATGCTGGTGTGATGGAAGGCGAGCTTACCTTCAGGCCAGCGACCAAAGCCGACGCCTCAGCCCTCGCCGTGCTGGTCGACATCGCCGGTGAGGGGCTGCCCGCGCATTTGTGGAGCACGTTGAAAGTCCCTGGCCAATCGATCCTCGAGGTCGGGCGCGAGCGCGCCGCGCGGGAGGAGGGCGGCTTCTCCTATCGCAACGCCATTGTCGCCGAGATCGGGGGCGAGATCGCCGCTTGCCTCGTCGGCTACCGGCTGGACGATCCCTACGACCTTGGCAATTTGGCGGAGATACCGGAGCTCGTGCGGCCGCTCGTCTTTCTCGAGGGGAAGGCGCCTGGCTCATGGTACGTGAACGTGCTCGCGACCTTCCCCGAGTTCCGACGGCAAGGGATCGGTG
>DASUZQ010000301.1:0-2084 GCA_036376815.1 Methyloceanibacter sp.
CGGCAGGTCGATCCCAGGTCCTGGGATCGGGATCGAGTTCCCATAGCTCGACACGAATCCGCCACCGTCAGATTTCCCGGCGAGCGGCATGGCCAGAGAATGGGCCCTGTAATCCTGCACAAGAGATTGCGGCTGGGCGAGCAGCGACTGGCCATCGATGGGATCGCCGCTTCCCTGGGTTTCGAACGCCTGGGCGACGCCCGACGCGCCGATCAGCGCCGCCGCGCCGCACAGCGCCAAAACGAGACCGAGACTTCTCATGGTCAATCCCCCCGGATCCCCTGATCAATTGAATCAACTTTACAAGCTTGGAGCGTCAATGCCAAGCCGGGAGGTGGCAAAGTGGACAGGCCAAAGTCCCTTGATTTTCCGCATGCGGCAAACGGTCCGCCTCTTTTTGTCATGCCGCGACACGGCTATCGTCGGCTCTCCGCAAGCAACGGAGGGATTCGATGCGAAAGACAGTGTTGGCGCTGGCGACGTTCGGCGCGCTTGGGGCGGCTTGTTCGTTCGCTTTTGCCGGGTCGGCGACCATTCCGGCGCCGGGGCCCAATTACTCCCCGATTGAAAAAATTGCCTGTGGCGGACCTGGCCCGCGTTGCCCATGGGGGCGGACCTGGGTCTGCGGTCCTTATGGGTGCGGGTGCGCGCCTTGCGGCGGCCGCTATTGGTACCGCCCCTGGCGGTATTAGCCGCCTCTTCAGCACCTTAGTCTCGCGTAGCAAAGCTGAGGGACTGCCCATCGCGACGGCGTCGGCTTCGGCCTGCGCCGGTTTCCGCTTGAAAGCGGCAATTCGATGAGGATGAAGCTGGTCTTATGAGCGGCGGCTGGTAGAACGCTCCGATGACCGCGCCACGCATCCTCTACGTCGTCACCGAGGACTGGTACTTCCTCTCCCACCGCCTGCCCATGGCGCGCGCCGCCAAGGCTGCCGGCTATGAGGTGCATGTCGCAACGCGGCTGAACAAGGGCAAGGCAGCCATCGAAGAGGAGGGGTTCACCGCTCATGCTCTGTCATGGCAGCGCGGCAGCCTCTCGCCGACCCATAGCCTTGCCGGCGTTGCCGAGCTGCGCAAGCTGTTGCGCGCGCTCAAGCCCGACATCCTGCACAACATTTCGCTGAAACCCGTGCTGCTCGGCGGCATCGCGAGCCTCGGGCTTTCCTCGGTCGCAGTGGTCAACAGCCTGACCGGGCTCGGCACGCTGTTCGTTGGCAATCATCGCCAGAGCGAGCTCACCCGCCCGCTCGTGGTCGCCGCGCTCAGAGCCCTGCTCAAGCGGCCGAACGTCCACACCATCGTGCAAAATCCTGACGACAAGAGATTCGTGCTTGGCCTCGGCGTGCCCGAGGGAAGCGTCGATCTGATCCCGGGCTCCGGCGTCGACCTGCAACATTTCACGCCGCTGCCGGAGCCGCCGCCCCCGATCACCGCCGCCTATGTCGGACGCATGCTCGCCGACAAGGGCGTGCTGACGCTGATCCAGGGTTACTCGCTTGCTACCTCGCGCGGAGTGAAGCTTCAGCTTCTGCTCGCCGGCGACACCGACCGGGAGAATCCGGGATCGCTTGCGCCCGAGCAGTTGCGCGAGTTTGCCTCCGCGTTTGGCATTCGCTGGCTCGGCCACGTCGCCGATATCCGCGAGGTGTGGGCGAAGGCACACATTGCGGTGCTCGCCTCGCGCCGCGAAGGATTGCCGAAAAGCCTGCTCGAGGCTGCGGCCTGCGGGCGGCCGATGATCGCCACCGACACGCCTGGCTGCCGCGAGATCGCCATTGCCGGCAAGACGGCGCTGACCTTTCCCGTGGATGACGCCGAGGCGCTCGCCGAAGCCCTGACGAAAATGGCCGGCGATGCCGGGATGCGCGCGAGCTTCGGCAAGGCCGCGCGGGCTCTGGTGGAGGAGAAATTCTCCGCCGAAGCCGTCGGCAAAGCCACCGTCGCGCTTTATCAGTCCCTCGTGCCGGTAAAATAGGCGTGCCTAGGCCGGCGCAGCCGGCCTCACCTCTCCCCAGCAGGGAGAGGTCGCGCCGAGGTCGCTTGCGGCGTCGGCGCGGGTGAGGGGGCTACAACACCACAATCCT
>DASUZQ010000302.1:0-7818 GCA_036376815.1 Methyloceanibacter sp.
TTCGGGACGTGGCGCGTTCAAAATTGTAGGGGGTTCATCGAGCATCAGGAGCGAGTTGTGAGGTTATCCTCTCGCGCGACGCTTGGCCTATTCTCGGCCGCGGCCATGGTTTGCATGGTTGCGATCGCGCCATCGCGCGCGGCTGAACCCGACGGGCCCGCGGCCCTGATCGGTCCGGCAGAGGCCCTGCGCATTGCCATCGTGACCCGCGTCGCCGACAAAGGCGCCAAGGCTGCCGGCGAATACAAGGCGCTTGCCGACTATTATTCGGCTCCCGATGCCCACGCGATCTGGGTCGATGAGAACGGCCTAAACCTCCGCGCCAAATCGGTCATGGAGGAAATCGGCAAGGCCGACGATTATGGACTGCGCGCCTCCGACTATGCGCTCCCGCGGATAGATGGCTTCAATCCGAAATCGCCCAACTCGGTGGGGACACTCGCCGACGCCGAGATCAAGCTCGACCTTGCCGTGCTGCGTTACGCCCGCGATGCCCGCGGCGGCCGTTTCGATTGGACGCGACTCGATCCCGACCTTGACCCGACGCTCGCGCTTCCCGATCCGCTGCAGGTGATGGAATCCATCGCCATCCGGTCAGAGCCTGCCGCCTATCTGCGGAGCTTCCAACCTGACCAACCGCAATTCGAGGCCTTGCGCAAGGCGCTGATCGCGGCGCGCGGCGGCCATGTCGAGGACGACGGCGTCGTCAGGATCCCGGATGGGCCGGTGCTCAAGCTTGGCGTCGAGCATGAGCAGGTGGCGCTGCTGAGGAAGCGGCTCGAGGTGCCGGCGAGCGACGGAGCGAAGGGGACTGTGTTCGACGGTGATGTCGAGCAGGCGGTGAGGCGTTTCCAGGAAGAGCGCGGCTACCGGCCGGACGGCCTGGTTGGACCCGGCACGCGGCGCGTGCTCAATGGCGAGCAGCAGCACTCTTCGAGCCCGTCAAAAACGAGGCTTATCCTGCTCAACATGGAGCGCTGGCGCTGGCTGCCCAATGACCTCGGGCCGTTCTACGTCACGGTCAATATTCCGGAATTCACGCTCAGGGTGATGGAGGAGGGCAAGCCTGCCTTCACCACGCGGGTGGTGGTGGGCAAGCCCGACAAGCAGACTCCGATCTTCTCCAACGAGATGCAGGAGATCGTGTTCAATCCCTATTGGAACGTGCCGAACTCGATCAAGATGGAAGAGCTCCTTCCCTCCATTAGGGGAGGCGGCGATTTCTTCTTCGGCGGAGGCGGCGGCTGGGATACATCGGTGTTTGCCCGCAACGGCCTGCGCGTTGCCCTCGGCACCAAGGAGGTCGATCCGTCGATGCTTGATTGGAGCCGCATCGACATCCGCAGCCTCAACATCTATCAGCCGCCCGGACCCGACAACGTGCTCGGCACCGTCAAATTCCTGTTCCCCAACAAGCACGACGTCTACATGCACGACACGACGCAAAAGAACCTGTTCGCCAAGACCGTGCGGGCCGAGAGCCACGGCTGCATGCGAGTGCAAAACCCCGATCAGCTTGCTACAACCTTGCTCAACAAGGACCAGGGCTGGACCGCGCAAAAGGTCGCCTCGACCATCGAGAGCGGCGTCGAAGATCAGCATATCGGGCTGAAGCAGAAGATCCCGGTCTACATCACCTATTTCACGCTCAAGGTGAACGACGACGGTTCGTTCACGACCTATAACGACATATACGGTCACGATGCCCGCATGGCGTCGGCGTTGATGGGCGAGCCGATGGCCTACGATCTGTTCCCGCCAGTGGCCGAAGAGGTCGCTGCTCCGGTTGACCGCATGCCGCAGCGAACGGTCCGTCAGCAGCGGCGCGGCAGGCCGGCGAACAGCATCGCTGATGCTATCTCCGGCTTCCTCAACAACTGACGCAGGCGCCTGACCGCTCGGGGCCTTGATGCGGATCAAGGTGGCGGCGCTTGCGACGATAGCTCGCGCACAGCTTGGCGCAAGGTCGGGAACGTCCCGATGGCATAGCTGCCAAAGCCTCGCTCTGCGGCCCAGATGTCCCACTCGGTCAAGCGGCCGGCGGCATTGAGCCCGATGCCTCGCGCCTTGAGCGCGGTCACGAGCTCACGGATGGTCAACAGCCCGGTCGCATCGATGCTGGTCACCGGGAGCAGGTCGATGACGACGTGATGCAGACTAGGCCCCGCTTCGTCGACGGCTCGCAGCAACTCTCGCTTGAAATAAGGGGCGTTGAAGAAGGTGATTGGAGCGTTGAAGCGAAAGAGAAGGAGGCCCGGCAGACTTTGACCGGCCTCGTGCCGGGCGAGCGAATGGAATCCGGGAAAGCCCGCGACCTTGCCGAGGATTTCCACGCGGGGGCGCGATATCAATCTGATGAAGCGCAGAAGCGCCAGTATTACAGCGAATAGAATGGCGTTCACTGCGCCGACGGCGACGACGCCGAGAGTGGCGAGCACGGAGAGAACGGCCTCGGTGCGATCGATCCGGTAGAACAGGCGGAGGCTCTCAAGGTCGATCAGCGACAGCGCAGCGGTGATGAGAACGGCGCCAAGCGCAGCCATTGGGATGTATTGCAGCGGATCTGTGAAGAACAGAAGCACGAGCGCCACTGCGGCCGCGGCAACGAGCCCGACCGCATGAGTTCGTCCGTCCGTCGCGTCGCTCATGGCCGTTCGCGAGTCCGCTCCGCTGACGGCGAAGCCCTGTGACACGGCCGAAGCAATGTTGGCGGCGCCCAGCGCCGCGAAGTCCTGGTCCGGATCGATGTCGTAGCCGTTCTTGGCGGCGAAGCTCCGCGCCGTGAGCATCAGGCTCGAGAAGCTGACCAAGGCCAAGCCTGCCGCGTCCGCCAAGAGCGCCGGAAGAAGCGCCGAGTCGACATGGGGCACTGCAAGCGGCGGAAGACCGGCCGGAACGTATCCCACCGTCTTCACACCAAAGGCGGTGAGATTGAAGAGCAGCACGGCGGCGGCGGCGAGCACCATGCCTACCAGGGCGGCCGGAAGCTGCGGCACGAGACGAGGCACGATGGCGATGACGGCGAATGTCCCGAGGGCGACGGCAAGCGTCGGTCCGTGGATGTCACCGAGCTTTCCAAGGATCTCTGCGATTCGCGGGATGATCCCGGTCTCGACCACCGGGAAGCCGAAGATCTTGTCGGCCTGACCGAGAATGATCGAGAGTGCGACGCCATTGAGAAAGCCGACAAGGATCGGCCGCGAGAGAAAGTCCGCAAGCCCGCCCAATCGTAGGAAGCTCGCCGCAATGCAGAGCAGTCCGGTGAGCAGAGCGAGCATCACCGAGAGCGAGGCGTAAGTTGCCTGGTCGCCGGCCGCGAGTGGGGCCACGCTCGCCGCAACCAGGGCACAGGTGGCGGCATCAGGCCCGACGATCAATTGGCGGGAGGTGCCGAAAATCGCATAGGCCACGAGCGGCAGGATGCTCGAATAGAGCCCCACCTCCGGGCGGAAGCCGGCAAGTCCGGCATAGGCGATGCCGACCGGGAGCGCCACCGCGGCAACTGCGAGGCCTGCCCTCAAGTCGGCGGGGGCGTCGGTGAATTTGTAGTGGAGCAACCCGGCGAGGCCAGGGGCGTAGCGGGCGAGGGGCGGCATCACCCAGCATTATCGGCCTGGTCAGCCCTTTGGAAAACAGCGGAAATTCGCTCTACGATAAGGCGTGGCCAGCTCACTCGGCGGCGAGCATGATGTTTCCAGGCCCTGAGGCGCCTTGCGGCGCAAAGGTCTCAGGCGAGGCCACCTCCCAGGCTTCCTTCAGGCTTGGATGGGTCGTGCCGGTGAGGAGCTCGCCGGGCTCCATGAAGCGGTAAAGCTCGGTGAAACTGACGATGCGGTCTGGCCCGGTGCGGCGCATGAAATGGTAGGGGCGAAGCTCGCTTGGATGGTTGAGGCCGGCTGCGGCGATCAGCTCGGCCAAGGCGATCACCGTCTCACGGTGAAAATGCGCCACGCGCAGCGACTTGTCGGAAATGACGATGGCGCGCTGGCGAAGCGTGGCGACGCCGGTAGGGCAGCGGTCGGTGTGGCATTGCTGGGACTGGAGGTAGCCCACGGCGAACATGAACCCTCGTGCCGCGTTGCACCAATCGGCGCCAAGCGCCATCACCCTCGCCATGTCGAAGCCTGACACGATCTTGCCGGCGGCGCCGAGCTTGATCTTGTCACGCAAGTTTGTGCCGACCAGCGCCGAGTGCACGAAGGTTAGGCCTTCGCGCATGGGCATGCCGAGGTGATCCATAAATTCGAGCGGTGCTGCGCCGGTGCCGCCTTCCTTGCCGTCGACCACGATAAAGTCCGGCGTGATCCCGGTCTTGAGCATCGCCTTGACCACGGCGAGGAACTCCCAAGGGTGGCCGATGCAAAGCTTGAAGCCGGTCGGCTTGCCGCCGGAGAGCGAGCGAAGGCTGGCGATGAATTGCATCATCTCGATGGGCGTGGCGAAAGCAGAATGCCTTGCCGGGGAGATGCAGTCCTGGCCCATCTCCACCCCGCGGATCTCGGCGATCTCCTTGCTCACTTTCGCCGCCGGCAACACGCCGCCATGCCCGGGCTTGGCACCTTGCGAGAGCTTCAGCTCCACCATCTTGATCTGCGGGTCGGTCGCGATACCGGCGAATTTCTCAGGGCAGAAACTGCCGTCCTTGTTGCGGCAGCAGAAATAGCCTGAGCCGACTTCCCAGATAAGATCGCCGCCATGCTCGCGGTGGTATCGGCTCACGCCGCCTTCCCCGGTGTCATGGGCAAAGTCGCCGAGCTTGGCGCCCTTGTTCAGCGCGCGAATGGCGTTGGCCGACAACGAGCCATAGCTCATGGCCGAGATGTTGAACACGGACGCCGAATAGGGCTTCGTGCATTCCGCCCCGCCGATCGTGGTGCGGAAGAGCTCCGACGCCGGCTGCTTCGGCTGGATCGAATGATGCAGCCACTCATAATGATCGCGGTAAACGTCGTAATGGGTGCCGAAGGGGCGCGTGTCGAGCTGTTGCTTAGCGCGCTGATAGACGATGGCGCGCTTGTCGCGCGGGAAGGGGGTGCCGTCCTTCTCAGCCTCGAAGAAATATTGGCGTAACTCAGGCCTGATATGCTCGATGATGAAGCGGATATGCGCCGCGATCGGATAGTTGCGTAGGATCGCGTGGCGCGTCTGGATCAGATCGCAAATGCCGAGCAGGACGAAGGCGCCGAAAACGGCGAGCGGTAGGATGATCTCGGGAAGCGTTTCCGGATCGAGCGCCGCGATCGCCGCCAGCGCAAGAGTTCCCAGAAGCGCTATGGTCAGAAGGATGTAGCGCGGCGTGAAGGGCAGCAGCAGATAACGCATCAGCGTTCCCTCGCCGAGCTGCGACAGGATCAAGTCCCCGCGATGCCGCGAGTTTAGGCTGCAGCGGTGTCAGTTTTACAAAGGTCGCGGGGCTTTCGAGCACCGCAGGCCTGTCACACAACTGTAACATTCCGGTTCTCAGCTGGCCGGGGAGCGAAAGTGAATGTCAGCCATCGCGATCACCTCTCCCGGCGATGCCAGCGAAGCTCAGGCGAAGCCCTTGGAGGGCTTGGTTTTTGCCTATCGCTTCCACGCGGATGGATCGTCGGAGCAGCTCAATGTGGAAGAGCCGCCGGCGCGGGATGGTGGCTGGCTCTGGCTCCATTTCAACCTCGCCGATATGCGTGCCTGCCAATACTTGGCCGCGACACCCGAGCTTCCCGGGCCGGCGCGCGCGCTTCTCGTCGCTGCCGACGAGCACCAGCAGCTGCAAGGGGGCGAGGCCTGCCTTTACGGCGTCCTCGCCGATCTCGTCTGCGGCTTAAGCGGCGCCACCGAGGAAATCGGCTTTCTGCATTTTGCCCTGACCGAGAAAATATTCATCTCCAGCCGCAGGCATCAGCTGAACGCGATCGAAGCCACCCGCAAGGCGCTGCGTCTCGGTGCCAAGGTTCAAACGCCGGCCGCCCTGCTCGAATTGATTGCCGGCCAGATGATCGAGTCGCTCGACCATTTTGCCGATGGCCTTGCCGATCAGCTCGACCACGCTGAGGAAAGGATCTTGGCCGATGAGCTGAACGTCGACCGCAAGGTGGTCGGCAGCGTGCGGCGCACGACCGTACGCGTGCATCGGCAACTGGTCACGCTCCGAGCGCTCATCCAGCGCTTCGAGCACGAAATCGAGGAGTCCGAGAATCCGGCCCTCAATCTGCGGACGAAGAAACTCCTTCAGAGGCTCGATTGGCTCGATACCGAGATCGTCGAGCTGCGCGACCGCTCGCGGCTGCTGCAGGAGGAGATCATGCTCAAAAGCAGCGAGCAGACCAATCGCAGCCTGCACGTGCTCGCGATCGTCACCACCGTCTTCCTGCCGGCGAGCCTCGTTGCCGGCATCTTCGGCATGAATGTCGGCGGGTTGCCGCTGACCCAGAATATCGACGGCTTCCTTTGGGCGATGGTTCTCACCATCGCCGCCTCGCTCGTGGTCTATTGGCTATTGAAGCGCTCAGGCACGGTCGGGCGGTGAGCTTCGCGCGGCGCGCCGGAGTTGACGCGCGACGAGGCGCGGGAAAAGCGCGTTGAGCAGGAACAGGGCGCGAAAGATCGCGGGCTTCACCACGGTGCGCTTGCGCCGTTCCACGCCGGCAAAGATCGCCTCCGCCGCCTCATCCGCCGAAAGCGTCGGCGCAAGCCGGGGATTCGTCTTTGGCAGATTCTGCCGGCTCCCGGGATTGTGCTCCCAATAGGGCGTTTCGACCGTGCCGAGCACGACCAGGGTCACGCTCACGCCCTTGCCTTTCACCTCGCTGCGCAGCGCCTCGGTGAAGCCGGCAAGTGCTCGGCGCGCGGCGATATAGGCGGCAGCGTTCGGCCAGGCGAGATAGGACGCGGGCGAGGTCACGCAGGCGATGGCGCCGCTTTGGCGGGTGAGCATGTAGGGCAAAAACGCGCGGGTGAGGTTGAAGGCGGCTAGATACGGCACCTCGATCATGGAAGCTGCATCCTCCGCCGTGGTCTTGACCACCGGCAGAAAGCGCCCGGCGCCGGCATTGTTGATGAGGACATCTGGCGTGCCGACTTCGCGCGCGATCTTGGCGCTCGTCTCTTCGATGGCTTTCGCATCGGCAAGATCGATGGGATAGGTGGTTGCACTTCCGCCGGCCCGCCGGATCGCCTCGGCCGCGGCGGCTAGGCGCTCGGCATTGCGGGCCAGCAGCAGCACATGGGCGCCGGCGCGGCCATAGAGCTTGGCGAGCGCCGCGCCAATGCCGCTTGAGGCTCCGGAGATGAGGACGAGCTTCGATGCCATGGAAGGCGTGTCCCACACTTGCGAGCCCAATATAACTGCTTGAGCTTTTGCCCTGACATCATTGCCAGAGTTTGGCGTTCGAAAGGCGTGTGCCGAACTGTGGCAGAAACGCTACAGGCCAGTGCGAACCCGATAGGTGCGTCGGCAAGGTGCTGGCAACGCTCCACCGCCGCTATATCTTATCGGCTCTCATTCTGATGCGAAGGGGGTCCCTTACATGAGGTCGTTCTTGTGCGTCTCTGCCTACGCCTTGGTCGTGGCTGGGTTTTGCGTGGCGGCCGCGCCGGCATATGCCGGCGGGTGCAGCAAATTGGTGGGTACCGCGGACGGTTGGGACAAGTCTGATGCGCTCAGCGGCGCGCAGGCGGCGCTCGCCGGGGCGGTCGCAGACTTCAAGAAGGGCAAGGGCGCGGTCACCGTCACCGCCATGCGGGCCAAGCCGCAACCTTATTGGCGGGAGTCGGTTTCGGCCGAGCTCTTCGTCAAGCCGGACGTGGTGACGTCAAAATCCTACACCGTCTGCTGGC
>DASUZQ010000303.1:0-4132 GCA_036376815.1 Methyloceanibacter sp.
CCTCCTCGTCCTCCTCCTCGTCGAGGTCGAACGGCTCAAGATCGAACGTCGGCTCGATGCGCCCATCGGGGTCCGGCTCAGCCTCCTCGACGAGCGCCTTTCGCTCATCGTCCAAATCCGGCGCCTCGGTCTCGCCGTCAGCCTTTCGCCACCAGAAGCCTCGCTTGATCTTGGCGCCGGTATGCATGGCGACATGCATGGCGGCACCCAATGAGGCATTGGCCCATTCGCTCGGAAGCTTGGTGCGTGGCGCCCACAAAGCAATCAGCGAGGAGGTGGAGGTGCCGCAGGCGAAGAACAGCAGCGAGGCACCGGCGATGAGGAACAGAAGCCCCGCCACGAAGGACGCCGCGGCTGCCGGCAGCACGCCGATGAACAGCGCGCCGGTCATGAACAGATCGCCGAGGATGCCGCCAAGGCCGTTGGGCAGCGGCCAGCTTTTCGGCTGCGGCAGGGCGGAAAGTGCAGCCGCGAGCAAGAGCACGGCGAGCGGCCAGATGAGGAGGCGCGCGCGGCGGCGCTCCGGCACCGTACGCAGGGCGAGATGCCAGCCCCATGCGGCAAGCGGCAGAAACAGGACGATGGCGGCGAGGCCCAAGGACTGCATGGCGAGATCGGCGAGGATCGCGCCCCAAGACCCAAGCACATTGCGCGGTGCGGCCTGGGTCGCATTGTTGAAGCTCGGGTCGTAGACCGACCAAGTGGCGAGGCTCGCCCACGCCGCGCAAGCGATGGCCACGATGCCGAGGCCGTAGCTGCGAAACATGACCTGTCTTAAGCCCGACTCGACCGCGCCCGGCAGGAGCCTGCGCCGCTCCTTCTGTCTACGCTTGGTTGCCATTGCTACCCCAGTGTGGCGACGATACGTCCCAAAGCTTCGCCCGTAGTGGCGGAGTCGTGCACAAGGGCAACCCTGACGTGGTTCACGCCTGGATTGGCCCCGCTTGCCCCCGTGCGGGCGAGATATTTTCCCGGCAGCAGTCTGACACCACACCCTTTCCAAAGGGTTTTTACCGCCTCTTCGCCTCCGCCATGCGCCGCCATGTCAAGCCACAGGAAAAAGCCGCCTTGCGGCCGGCGGTAGCCGTAACGGCCCTGCAGCACGGCGCCGGCAATGTCGAAGTTCTGCCGGTAGAGCGCCCGGCCTTGCTCAACGTGCTCCTCGTCGGACCAGGCTCTGACCGATACATGCTGGATAGGAAGCGGCACCTGTGGGCAGGCGACGTTGCGGAAGCGGGCGAAGGCCGCGATGAAGGCCGGGTCTCCGGCAACAAATCCTGATCGCAAGCCGGGGAGCCCCGAGCGCTTCGACAGCGAGTTGAAGGTCACGACGTTGGCGAAGCTGCCGTTGTCGGCAAGCGCCGTCTCGAGCGCGCCGGGGGGCGGGGTGTCGGAATAGATCTCCGAATAGCATTCGTCGGCGAACAGCATGAAGTCGACGCGCCGCGCGAGCGCGATTGCCGCGGCGAGGTAGCTCCTGTCTGCCACTGCGCCTTGCGGATTGGAGGGTGTGCAGAGATAGAGCGCGACGCTGCGCCGCAAGAGCTGCTCATCGATGGCGTCGAGCGCCGGAAGGAATTGCGTCGCGCCGGAGCTGTCGAGAAACACGGGCTCAGCCCCTGATGCCGCAGCCGCAGCCGCATAGGCTTGATAGAACGGATTGGGAATGAGCACCGCCGGACGCGAAGCAGAGGCCCTTCGCGCCAGCGCCGGAAAGACGGCGGAGAACAGCCCTTCACGAGAGCCGTTGAGCGGCAACACCTCTGCTTCGGCGTCGACCTCGCCGGCGAGCGTGGGATAGCGGCGCGAGAGCCAAACAGCGATGGCTTGTCGCAACGCCGGGATTCCGCGGATTGGCGGATAGCGCCCGAACTCGCTCAAATGCTGCTCGAGCGTCGGCCCGAGAAAGGAGGGGATCAGCGCGCGGGGCTCGCCGAGGGAAAGGTCGATGGGCGGCGCTCCGGGCGCGATGCCGTGAAGCAGCTCGGCGAGGCGCGCGAAAGGAGAAGCGACGAGATCGTCAAGAGAGGTGAGTCCTGCCTGAATCGCCATGCCGAAGGGTTACGGGATGGCGCACGCTCCGGCAATGGCCAGCGGGCCCCCCAAAAAATGAGCCCCGGCAACGCGCCGGGGCTCGGAGGGAGAGCAGATGTCAAGGGAGGAGATGCTGCTCTCGTCAGTTTACGTCCTGGAGTTGATTCAGCTCGTCTAGTGTTACTGCACCACCTCTCCATGCAGGTTGATATCGAGACCCTCGACTTCGGCTGCCTGGCTGACCCTCAGCCCAATGATGAGGTCAATGACCTTGAGGATGATGTAGGTCATGACCGCGCAGTATATGAAGGTGCCAGCCACATCGTAAAACTGGATCAGCATCTGATGCGCGTTGCCGTCGGTAAGCCAACCTTTGCCCAGCGAGTTAATGGCGCTGGAAGCGAATGCACCCGTCAGCATGGCGCCAAGCGCGCCACCCACGGCGTGCACCCCGAACGCATCCAACGCATCGTCATAACCAAAATACTTCTTAACGTGCACCGCCGCGAAGTAGCAGACGATTCCGGCCAAGATGCCGATGATCAGCGCGCCGGTCGGGTCGACGAAGCCGGATGCCGGTGTGATGGCGACCAGACCCGCCACGGCACCCGAGACGATGCCGAGAATGCTGGGCTTCTTGGCGATGATCCATTCGCAGCACATCCACGCGAGCGCCGCCGCGGCCGTGGCGATCTGTGTTACGGCCATGGCCATGCCGGCATTTACATTGGCGGTAACGGCGGAGCCGGCGTTGAACCCGAACCAGCCGACCCAGAGCAGCGACGCCCCAATCACGCTATAGACGAGATTGTAGGGGGCCATGTTCTCCTTGCCGAGCCCGTAGCGGGGGCCGAGCACGAGAGCGCAGACGAGGCCCGCGGTTCCGGCGTTCAGATGCACGACCGTTCCGCCTGCATAGTCGAGTGCGCCGAGTTGACCGAGCCAGCCGCCGCCCCACACCCAATGGGCGATCGGGCTGTAGACGAGGATGAGCCAAGCCGCCATGAAGGTCATGAAGGCCGAGAACTTCATGCGATCCGCCAGCGACCCGGCGATCAGGGCCGGGGTGATGATGGCGAACGTCATCTGGAAGGTCATGTAGACCGATTCAGGAATCGAGGCAGCGAGCGGGTTCACCGCATCGATGGCCATCGGCTTCAACATGAAATATTTGAAGCCGCCGATCCATTTGTTGAGCGACTCGCTGTCATTGGTGGTGAAGGCGATCGAGTAGCCGATGACCATCCACAACACGGTAATGATGCAGGTCGCGCCGAAGGCTTGGCCTACGGTGGCGAGCACGTTTTTCTTGCGCACCATGCCGCCGTAAAACAGGGCAAGGCCCGGGATCGTCATCATCAAGACAAGAGCCGTGGATGTGAGCATCCACGCGGTATCGCCGGTGTTGATCGGCGACGGAGGTGGTGCAGGCGGCGTCGCTGCCGGCGCCGCTTCACCGGCTGCTTGCGCAAACGCCGGATCGATATGGGCGAGGATCAGCACAGCGAGCGCTGCGACCACGCCGAAGAGAAACTTCATAAGAGTCGACATCTAGTTTACCTCCCCCTCTCAGAGCGCTGATTCGTCGGTTTCGCCGGTACGGATGCGCACCGTCTGCTCGACCGGGACCACGAAGATCTTGCCGTCGCCGATCTGCCCAGTCTTGGCAGCGGCAACGATGGCGTCGACGGCCTTGTCGACCATCTTGGCCGGCACGACGACTTCGATCTTGATCTTCGGCAGGAAGTTTACGGCGTATTCCGCGCCCCGATAGATTTCGGTATGGCCTTTCTGGCGTCCGTAACCTTTGACTTCAGTCACGGTCATGCCCTGCAGGCCGAGCTCGGTGAGGGCTTGGCGCACCTCATCGAGCTTGAATGGCTTGATGATCGCCATCACCAGCTTCATTTGCTCACCCCTCCATATTGCGGCTTCCGTTCTGACCAATGGTCGTGAGCCGCGTTAACCCGAAAGGAGAGTCAAACTGCGTGCCAACTCCGCCGCGGTAGCAATTCCTTGGCTTTGAGGGGTTTTCCAGGGGGCGAAGGGCTGCAGGGACCAGGTGGTAGGGCGGATGTCTGCCTATGCATTAGGCAAA
>DASUZQ010000304.1:0-2477 GCA_036376815.1 Methyloceanibacter sp.
CCGGCGGCGAGGACCAGATAGGCGATCAAGAGCAGCCCAAGGGCGTAGCTCGTGAAGAACGGCAGCGGCACGATCATGCCGATGACCACGAGAATGGCGATGATGGCGGAGACGAGGAAAGTCTCCCTGCGCGGTGCGCTCAGACTGAAGTTCATGAACCCCCCCAATTGCCAATGCCTCCGGCTTCCCGACGCCGGCAGGCGATTCTGCCATTCTAGCTTCAACGCCGGGTGAGGGCTACGGAGGCGTGCTTGGACCCGAGGCTTATTTGCCGCCACAGCCGGCAGCGTCGCCCATCCGCGCCATGGGCTTGCCGTTGATGAACACGCCGGAGGCGCCTGAGACGATCGACCCCCCGCAGCCGGTCTTGTCGCCTTGGACCGCAGCCGGCTTGCTGTTGATGAACACGTCGGGCGAACCTTCGATGATGGGTCCGGCGCAGCCGGCGGTGTCGCCGGCGCGGGCCGCTTGCTTGCCCTCGACCATGACGTCGCCGCTGCCCGAGGTGACGGTGCCGGCAGGGCAGGGGTTGGCGCTGTCTTCCGCCAACGTGGCAAACGGCGCAAGCGCAAAGAGCGCGACAGCAAGCGGCTTCAAGCAGTTTACGAAGTGACTCACAGGCGAACCCGCTCGCGCGCCCGGAGCGGCGGCACGGGGATCGAGGCTTCGGCAAGCTCAGCCGCCTTGGCGTCGACCAGCTTCACGATGCCGACCATGATGTCGTTGAGCTGGAAGTCCTTCGGCGTATAGACGGCCGACGCGCCGCATTGCTTCAGCACGTTCACGTCCTCGGCAGGGATGATGCCGCCGACCACGATGGGAACCTCGCCCATGCCTGCCTCGCGCATGCGCTGGGCCACGTCGCGCACCAGCGCCACGTGCGAGCCTGACAGGATGGAGAGGCCGAGCACATGGGCCTTAGCCTCTTTCGCCTGCTCGACGATCTGCGCCGGTGTCAGCCTGATCCCGTCATAGACCACGTCCATGCCGACGTCGGTGGCGCGCACCGAGATCTGCTCGGCGCCGTTGGAATGCCCGTCGAGGCCGGGCTTGCCGACCACGAAAGTGAGCCTCCGTCCGAGCTTGCCGGAAACCTCGTCGACCAGATGGCGCACCTCTTCGAGCCGCGCCATGTCGGGGTGGCGCTTGGCATGGATACCGGTCGGCGCGCGATATTCGCCGAACACTTCGCGCAACACCCCGCCCCATTCGCCGGTGCTGACGCCGGCGCGTGCGGCGGCGATCGACGGCTCCATGATGTTGCGCCCTTCGGCTGCCGCCGATTTGAGATCGACCAGTGCCTGGCGCACCGCCTTGTCGTCGCGCCGCTGCCGCCAGGCCTGCAGCGCCGCAACCTGCTCGATCTCGACCGACTCAGGGACGGTGATGATGCCGTCGGCAGCCGCCGCGAGCGGCGAAGGCTCGGTCTCGGTATAGGCGTTGACGCCGACGAGAACCTGCTCGCCCTTCTCGATGGCCTCGACGCGGGCGGCGTTGGCCGCGATCAGAGTCTCTTTCATGTAGTCGATGGCGGCGACCGCGCCGCCCATCTCCTGAATGCGGGCAAGCTCGGCGCGGGCCTCTTGCTTCAGCGCCTCCACCTTATTCTCGACTTGCTCGGAGCCGTCGAAGATGTCGCCGAACTCGAGAAGGTCGGTCTCGTAGGCCACGATCTGCTGCAGCCGCAACGACCATTGCTGGTCCCAAGGCGTGGGCAGGCCGAGTGCCTCGTTCCAGGCGGGCAACTGAACGGCTCGCGCGCGTGCCTTCTTCGACAGGGTGACCGCGAGCATGGAGAGCAGGATGCGATAGACGTTGTTCTCGGGCTGCTGCTCGGTGAGCCCCAGCGAATTCACCTGCACGCCGTAGCGGAAGCGGCGAAGCGCCGGATCGGCGACGCCGTAGCGTTTCTCGGTGATCTCGTCCCACAGCTCGACAAAGGCGCGCATCTTGCACACTTCGGTGATGAAGCGGACCCCGGCATTGACGAAGAACGAGATGCGGGAAAGCACCTGCGGAAATTCTTCCGCCGACACCTCGCCAGAATTTCTCACCTCGTCGAGCACCGCTTCCGCCGTGGCGAGGGCAAAGGCAAGCTCTTGCGTCGGGGCCGCTCCAGCCTCCTGCAGATGGTAGGAGCAGACATTGGTCGGGTTCCATTTGGGGATCTCGTGCGCGGCGTAGACGATCACGTCCTTGATCAGCCTAAGCGAGGGCTTGGGCGGAAACACATAGGTGCCGCGCGAAAGGTACTCCTTGATGATGTCGTTCTGAACCGTGCCGGTGAGCTTCTTCCGGTCGACGCCCTGCTCGTCGGCGAGCGCCACATAGAGCGACAACAGCCACGCCGCCGTGGCGTTGATGGTCATCGAGGTGTTCATCTCGGCAAGCGGGATGCCCTGCATCAGCGCCCGCATGTCGCCGAGGTGTGAGATTGGCACGCCGACCTTGCCGACCTCGCCGCGGGCGAGCGGGTC
>DASUZQ010000305.1:0-5049 GCA_036376815.1 Methyloceanibacter sp.
ACGGGGGCCCACGCCATCGGCGATGCCTCCCGCCTCATCGCGCTCTCCGACGCCGACGTCATGGTAGCCGGCGGCACCGAGAGCCCGATCTGCCGCATCGGCGTTGCCGGATTTGCGGCGTGCCGGGCGCTGTCCACCAACTTCAACGATCAGCCGCAGCGCGCCTCGCGTCCTTACGACCGCGACCGCGACGGTTTCGTCATGGGCGAGGGCGCCGGCATGGTGGTGGTCGAGGCGCTTGAGCACGCCAAGGCGCGGGGCGCCAAGATCTATGCCGAGATCATCGGCTACGGGCTTTCCGGCGACGCCTTCCACATCACGGCGCCCGCCGAGGACGGCGACGGCGCCTATCGCTGCATGGTGGCGGCGGTGAAGCGCGCCGGCATCGAGCCAGCCGACATCGACTATATCAACGCCCATGGCACCTCGACGCCGATGGGCGACGAGATCGAGCTTGCCGCCGTCGAGCGGCTGTTCGGCAATGCCGCCGGCAAGGTCTCCATGTCGTCGACCAAATCGGCGATCGGCCATCTGCTCGGCGCTGCCGGCGCGGTCGAGGCGATCTTCTCGGCGCTGTCGATCAGAGACAACCTTGCGCCGCCCACCCTCAATCTCGACAATCCCTCGGTGGCGACGGCCATCGACCTCGTGCCGCACAAGGCTCATCGCCGGACGATCGATACGGTCCTGTCCAACTCCTTCGGATTCGGCGGCACCAATGCCTCGCTGATCCTGCGGCGGTGCGACGCCTGACCGACGCAGCCCGCTTGCCAGCCGAACCTCCCTTTCGCCATATTCTCACGCCAAGTGGATAAGCGGTTCCCGCGCGGGGCATTAAGGCGATGGCCGTGACCAGCGACTCCTCGTCGACGGCGAGTGGCAACGATGCGCGCGAGCGTGCGGAACGCGCGATGCGGAATTTCGACACGCCGCCACGCAGCCCCTACGAAGCGCTCGAGCCCGTGCGCCCGCCGGAATTCCCGGAGCGCGAGCCCTGGCGTATGCACCCTGTGCTCGCATTCTTCAATGCGCTGTTCATGCTCACCTTCTTTACGGTCTGCGTCGTTTTCGTGCTGTTCTATTTCTTCAGGGTTCAGTTTGACCGGCCGGGCCCCTTGCCTACTTCCACGGTGGTGGTGATTCCGAAGGGCGAGGGGGTGAGCGGCATCGCCGAGCGCCTCGAGCGCGACGAGGTGATCACCGACCGCGGCCTGTTCATGACCAGCATCATCTACTTTATGTATCTGCGCGGCACCGGAGCGCTGAAGGCCGGCGAGTACGAGTTCCGCAAAAATGCCAGCATGCGCCAGGTGCTCGACACCCTGGTCGAGGGCAAGTCGATCGCCCACAAGGTCACTTTAGCCGAGGGGCTCACCAGCGAGCAGATCGTCGAGCGCATCAAGGCAAGTCCCGATCTCAAGGGCGACATCACCGAGATCCCGGCGGAAGGAACGCTGCTCCCCGACACATACCGGTTCCAGATCGGCGACAGCCGCCAGGACATTATCGAGCGTATGCAAGTCGCTCAGAAAAAATTCCTCGCCAAGATGTGGGAGGAACGCGATCCCGACATCGTGGTGCAGACGCCGGAGGAGGCGGTCACTCTCGCCTCGATCGTCGAGAAGGAGACGGGCCGGGCCGACGAGCGGCCGCTCATCGCCAGCGTCTATCAGAACCGGCTCAGGAAGAAGATGCGCCTGCAATCGGACCCCACCATCATCTATGGGCTGGTCGGAGGCAAAGGCGTGCTCGACCATCCGATCCAGCAGGAAGAGCTCGATCGCGACACTCCGTACAACACCTACAAGATCAACGGGCTGCCTCCCGGGCCGATCGCCAATCCGGGGCGGGCGGCGATCGAGGCGGTGCTGAAGCCGGCCAAGACCAAGGACCTCTATTTCGTGGCCGACGGCAGCGGAGGGCATGCCTTCGCCGCGAGCCTCGATGAGCATAATAAGAATGTGGTGAAGTGGCGTCAGGTCGAGCGGGCCATGCGCGAGCAGGAGCGCGCGGAAGCTGCTGCCGCTGCGGCTGCCGGGACACCTTCGCCAGACGGCAGCGTTCCCAAGACTTCGCCGGGCGCGCCCGTTCCAGCCACTGGCACCGTGCCCGCGACCGGAGCCGCTCCAGGCACGCTTGTCGCGCCCGATGCTCTGGTGAATTTGCGCTCTTCGGCCGGGATTTCGCCGGCGCCCGCAGCTCCGGCAGGCGAGACCGGCACCGAGCCTGAGGCCGCGCCGGACCAAAGCGCAGGCGCCGGGATACCCTTGCCGCGGCGCAATCCCCTGCGCTAAGGCCCTCGCGCCCCTCCTTGTCCTGTTAACGTTGCCGATGAGGGCCTCCCTTCCGCTCGCCGAATCCGGCCCGACTCGGCATATAACGGTCGTCCGCTGAGCTGCGGCCGGCCATGAGGTTGAACGCGCATGACGCTGAAAAGCATGACCGGATTTGGCCGCAGCTCAGGCGTACATGGCGAGACGAGCTGGCATTGGGAGGTGCGGAGCGTCAATGGGCGCGGGCTTGAGCTTCGCTTCCGCATGCCCTCTGGTCTTGAAGGGCTCGAGATCAAGGCGCGATCGCTCGCCCAGGAAGCGCTTGCCAGAGGCAATTGCACGCTCAATCTCACGCTCCGCCGGGAGACCGGAGAGCTCGCCATTCGCCTGAACGAGGCTGCGCTGGTCCAGGCGCTCGCCGCTGCCGAGCGCGCCCAGGCGCTCACCCACAAAGAGGCACCGAATCTCGATACGCTGCTTGCCATGCGCGGCGTGGTCGAGGTGGTGGAGGGCGAGGAGAGCGAGGAGGCGCATGCAAAGCTCGAGGCAGCGCTGCTCAAGGGGCTCGGCACCGCGCTCGACCAGCTCGTCGCCGGGCGAACGGCGGAAGGCGCGAGGCTTGCCGGGGTCATGACCAACCAGCTCGACCAGATCGAAAGCCTCGTCGAGCGCGCGACGAATGCCGCCGGCCGGCAGCCGGAAGCCATCTTGCAGCGCTTGACCGAGCAGGTGAAGCGCCTCATCGAGACAGGCGCCGGCCTCGATCCCGAACGGCTTCACCAGGAGGCCCTGTTGCTCGCCGCCAAGTCGGACATCCAGGAAGAGCTCGACCGCCTTCGCTCGCATGTGGCGGCGGCAAAGGAGCTTCTTGCGCAAGATCAGCCGGCCGGCCGCAGGCTCGAGTTCCTGGCGCAGGAATTCAACCGCGAGGCCAACACGCTCTGCTCGAAGGCCTCAGACATCGAGATCAGCCGGGCAGGGCTCGAGCTCAAGTCGGTGATCGATCAGTTGCGCGAGCAGGTTCAGAACATCGAGTGAGGGAATCGATGGAGCCCAAGCGACGAGGTCTGATGCTGGTGCTGTCCTCGCCCTCGGGGGCGGGGAAGACGACGCTCGCCCGTCGATTGCTCGAGGCGGATCCAGGCGTTGTGCCGTCGATTTCCTGCACGACGCGGAAGCAGCGCAAGGGCGAGGTCGAGGGGCGAGACTATCATTTCATCGGCCGCGAGACTTTTGCTCACATGCGAGAGTCCGGAGAGTTCCTTGAATGGGCGGTGGTGTTCGACAACTACTATGGAACGCCGCGCAAGCCGGTCGAGGAGGCGCTTGCCGCCGGCCGAGACGTCTTGTTCGACGTCGATTGGCAGGGAGCGCAAAGTCTGCGCGAACAGGCTCCGAGCGACGTGGTCACGGTGTTCATCCTACCGCCATCCGGTGAGGCGCTTGAGCGGCGCCTCAACGAGCGCGCCCAGGATGCGCCTGAGGTCGTCGAGGCGCGTATGCGCGGGGCGAGCAACGAGATCCAGCATTGGCATGACTATGACTACGTGGTCATCAACCGCGACCTCGACCAAGCGCTGAGCGCGATCCGCGCCATCCTTGCCGCCGAACGGTTGCGCTGCTCGCGCCTCACCGGGCTCAAGGATTTCGTGCAGAACCTCTTGGCCGAGCTCTAGCGCTGAAGCGCGTTGGCGATCCGGCAGAAATCGGCGATCTCTAGTTCCTCGGCCCGCGCCTTTGGATCGATGCCAAGCTCCTGCAGCAGAGCTTCGCTGTCGGGGGTGAGCTGACGCAAGGAAGAGCGCAGCATCTTGCGCCGCTGGCCGAAGGCCGCCGCCGTCACCCGCTCCAATGCACCGACGGCGCATGCAGGCTGTGGAACCTCTTTCGGCACGAGATCGACCAGAGAGGAGTCGACCTTGGGGCGTGGCGTGAAGGCGGCGGCCGGAAGGGTGAACAGAATGCGAGGGGTGGTGCGCCACTGGGTCAGCACGGCGAGACGCCCGTAGTCCTTGCCGCCCGGCTTGGCCACGATGCGGAGGGCAACCTCGCGCTGAAACATGAGCACGAGCCGATCGAACCAAGGCGGCCATGGCTCGGTCTTGAGCCAGCCGACGAGGAGGGGCGTGGCGACGCTGTAGGGCAGATTGGCGACGATGCGCGCGGGCGCCCGCAAGCCTAAGGCGCCGTAGTCGACCTCGCGCGCATCAGCGGCGATGATCTCGAGCCGTCCCGGATAGACATCAGCGATGTCGCGCAGGGCAGGGAGGCAGCGCTCGTCCTTTTCGATGGCGATCACCCGCGACGCACCTTCGAGAAGCAGCGCCCGCGTGAGGCCACCAGGTCCTGGGCCAATCTCGACGACGGTCGTTCCCTCGAGCGGTCCGGCGGCGCGGGCGATGCGGCGGGTGAGGTTGAAATCGAGCAGGAAATTCTGGCCGAGACTCTTGCGCGCGCTAAGCCGAGAGGCGCGGATGATGTCGCGCAGTGGCGGCAGCCCGTCGGGCGTGTTCAAGGCTTGGCGTCCGCACGGGCCTGCATGGCATCGGCGAGCCGCAAGGCCTCGATCAGGCTGCGGGGTCTCGCTTGACCGGTGCCGGCAAGCGCAAACGCCGTACCATGGTCAGGCGAGGTGCGCACGAAAGGCAGCCCAAGCGTTACGTTGACACCGAGGTCGAAGGCAAGGGTCTTGATCGGGATGAGGGCCTGGTCGTGATACATGGCCACCGCCACGTCATAAGTCTTGCGCGCCTCGGCGTGGAACAAAGTGTCGGCG